>JANOTW010000230.1:0-2003 GCA_031416575.1 Ferruginibacter sp. | reverse complement strand
TTTACAGGTCATTCATTTTCAAATGGCGGACTGCTTTTTGAAAGGTGGCGTTATTTGAAGGCCCTGTTTTGCCCCCGGCCCTCCCGATGAACCGGGACAGGCTTTCCCGAAAAATGCCGAAAGGTCGGCACAGGTCGGGATGTTCCAAAAGGGGAGGTCTTCTGCCAGTTAATAAACTGCGCCTGATGAACCGCTCAGTATAACGCAATTAAAGTTCCCCAATGGTATGCGGTACACGAGTGCGACGCAAGGATGCTTAATTGAAATACTTCTGCCCGGACAACAAAAAAAACATGGTTGTATAGAAGTGCGGCGCCACTGAAGTTTAATAGATATTCTGTCGCCTGACTCATAAAAAAGATTATCCCTCACTAAATGAGCAGGAATCAAATTTTTAAATTTTCAAACAGATTGGCACTCCCTAATGGGTTACGGACTTATCTTTGATTAAAGAATATTGCTATGCTTAAAGTTGGTGTTTTTGGAGTGGGCCACCTGGGAAAGTTTCATTTAAACAACTGGAAAGAAATTGAAGGAGTAGAACTCGTTGGCTTTTTTGATCCTGGTGAGGAGAATGCCAAAGGGGTAATTGAAAAATACCAGCTTAACCGTTTTGATGATGTAGCTAAATTATTGGATGCCTGCGATGTGGTTGACATTGTAGCGCCCACCATTACCCATTTTGAATTAAGTAAGGCAGCCATTACCAAAGGCAAACACGTTTTTGTAGAAAAGCCTTTGGCCAATACGATGGATGAAGCAAAGGAATTGGTAAAACTTGCCAGGGAAGCCAATATTAAATTCCAGGTAGGGCATGTGGAAAGGTTTAACCCCGCATTTTTGGCGCTGCATGGCTATACGATCAATCCGATGTTTATAGAAGTGCACCGTTTGGCCCAGTTTAATCCACGAGGTACCGATGTGAGTGTGATACTTGACCTGATGATCCATGATATTGATATTATCCTGAGCCTTGTAAAAAGCAATGTAAAATTTATTTCTGCAAATGGTGTGGCGGTCATGAGTGATACACCTGATATTGCCAACGTACGCATTGAGTTTGATAATGGCTGCGTAGCTAATCTAACCAGCAGCCGCATTTCCATGAAAAAAATGCGCAAAATGCGTTTGTTTCAAAAAGATGCCTATATCGGTATAGATTTTTTAGAGAAGAAAACAGAAATCATCAAACTGAATACGCCGGGGGATAAGAACGTTTTTACATTTGATATTGAAACCAGCAATGGCAGAAAAACGATTGCAATCGCAAATCCACAGGTAGAAGAAGGCAATGCGATAAAGATGGAGCTACAGGCATTCGCTAATGCTATCAACCATCATACTGAAACGCCCGTTACCATTCTGGATGGATACAGGGCGATGGATGTGGCCCACCAGATTTTAGAAAAAATCGGCGATAAGCACGCTTAGTAATTTTTCAAACCCTTTCATAAAAATATATCTGCAAATCATATTTTGAATCAACCCCGGATAAATATCAGTTGGTACATACTTGGGGATATTTGTGGCGCCGCCATTACCTGGTTAAGCTTTTATTTTTTACGTACCGTAATTTATGATTACCCCTTTTCCATACCAGCGGGCTTTTATCTTGGTGGGTTTTTATATATCCTCGGGTGGCTGAGTTTACATTTTCTGAGTGGCGCTTATGAAATGGTTTACTATAAATCAGGGGTTACCGAAATTTTAAGAACACTTATCGTGAGCATTATCGGGTGCTTTGCCCTATTGTTTTTTTTTATTTTAAAGAACCCCCAGGAAAATAACAATTATTACTATAAGGAATTTTACAGTCTGCTGGTCCCTGTATTTTTGACCACCGTATTTCTTCGCCTGCTGTTTTTACAAATTGGCCAGGAACAGTTAAAAAAGAAAACGGTTTTTTTCAATGTGCTATTGATAGGATCCGGCAAAAATGCAAGCCGGTTTTATACAACATTTATTAATACAAAAGAAATTACAGGTTATAGTATCAATAGTTT
>JANOTW010000229.1:0-1848 GCA_031416575.1 Ferruginibacter sp. | reverse complement strand
CCGGGCGCCTACACTGTGGTGTGCCAGCATATTGGCTATACCGCTATGGAAAAAAACATTACCGTTACCACACACGATGAAGAAATAGTATTTGTTTTACCGGAACAAAAACTGGTGTTGAAAGAGGTGGTGATAAAAAATACGGATGAAGACCCGGCGTATGCAATTATTCGTGCGGCGATAAAAAAACGGGAGAGTTATAGCAAACAGGTGAGTGCGTTTACCTGCGAACTGTATTCAAAAGACATGATGAAACTTCGCAAGCTGCCCCGGAAAATATTAGGCCGCAAAGTACCCGAAGAAAGCCGGCAGGAAATGGGATTGGATACCATGGGGCAGGGCATCATTTATTTATCCGAGTCCATTTCAACCATCGCTGCCGAGCTGCCCGATAAATTTAAAATGGAAGTAAAGAGCAGCCGGTTAAGCGGCAGCGGCGGGTTTGGTTTTACCTTTCCTACCTTCATTTCGTTTTATCAAAACAACGTGACCGTTTTTACGGAAAGGCTTAACCCACGGGGCTTTGTGTCGCCCATTGCGGATGGGGCCATTGGTTTTTACCGCTTTAAGTTCCTGGGTAGTTTTTGGGAAAATGGTAAAGAGATCAACAGCATCCGCATAACGCCCCGCAGAAACTACGAACCTTTATTTTCGGGCACCATCAATATAACCGAAGGCGATTGGCGCATACACAGCGTTGACCTGTTATTGACAAAAAAGGCGCAGCTCGAATTGATTGATACGCTGCAGATAACACAATTTCACGTGCCTGTAAACAAGGATGCCTGGAGGATAAAAAATCAAATATTGCATTTTAATTTTAGCCGGTTCGGGATTGATGCGGAAGCAAACTTCGTGAATGTTTACTCCAACTATAACCTTAGCCCTGTGTTCGCGAAAAAGTATTTTGATAAAGTGATCATTAAATATGATACCGGCGTAAATAAAAAATCAAAGGCATATTGGGACACTATACGCCCGATGCCGCTCGAAAAAGAAGAAGTAAAAGATTACCAGGTAAAAGACAGCCTGTATGAAGTAAGAAAGGATTCTGTACTGAGTAAGCAATCCATTGATTCATTAAGGAAAAAGCAGGGAAAATTAAAACCCTGGCTGGTATTCTGGAGTGGCATCAACCGTACCCGTTACAGCAGCGCCAACACCTGGTGGTGGGGCATCGGGTCATTGATTCAAAAGCTGGAATACAATACTGCGGAGGGGCTGGCGCTCAATGTGGGAGGGTATTTTAAGAAAACCCTTAAAAAAACGCGGCATGAACTTTCCATCCGGCCCAACATCCGCTATGGCCTTAACAATAAGCATTTGAATGCATGGCTGGATATTGGCGTGCGTACCCGGGACCTTGACACGGATGCCAGGCTACGACGCCATGCATGGATTTTTTCAGCCGGTAAACGCGTTACTCAATTCAATAAAGAAAGCCCGGTTACCCCGTTGGTCAACAGCATTAATACTTTGCTCTTTGGTAATAATTTCATGAAGACGTATGAGAATATTTTCGCCCACACCGGCTATAGCAAAAGATTTGAAAGCGGCTTACACCTAAGTGTAAACGCTTTATATGAAGACAGGATACCGCTCAATAATACTACCACCTATACATTCCTTAAAAAGGACAGCGTTAATATTACGCCCAACTATCCGTATGAAAAAATCAATGCTACGGATTTTAAAAGACACCAGGCGGTATTGCTAAGTATGGATTTAAGTATCAAGCCCGGACAAAAATTCATACAGTTCCCGAATCAAAAAATTTCGATTGGTTCCAGGATACCCACCTTCAGTCTTAATTACACGAAGGGCTTCAATGGTATTTTTGGCAGTGAT
>JANOTW010000228.1:0-3014 GCA_031416575.1 Ferruginibacter sp. | reverse complement strand
ATTAGTGGTTCCCGATCTTAAGCAATACCAGGGAGGATTTGCTTTTGGTGGAGCATTGAAAAAAAATAAACTGTACTACTTCCTGAGTTTTGAAACTGAACGAAGAACTGATGAAGCGTCCAGCTATGTAGCCAGAAATGCAGGCAATGGCGGCAATTCAAATACGGCAAGGGTTTTAGAATCAGACCTGATGGCCGTAAGTAGTATATTAAAAACCCGGTATCAATATGAAACCGGCCCTTACCAGGGATTTACGCATCATCAAACCAATTACAAATGGCTGGCAAAATTAGACTGGAATATAAATGACGTTCATAAGTTATCATTTACTTATAATGGTCTGGATGCTAAAAAAGATAAACCAGCTCACCCAAGTGCTATCGGCCGTCGCGGACCTGATTATACAACCTTACAATTTCAGAATTCAGGATATGAAATAGTAAATAAGCTGAATTCATTTGGAACGGAGCTGAAATCTAATTTTAAAGGCAATTCCGCCAATAAACTCAGGATGGTTTATACTCTTTTTAGAGATAATCGCAACCCTTTTTCAACTCCTTTCCCGGTTGTCAATATTTCTAAGTATGGTACCCGATATATTGTTGCCGGTCATGAACCTTTTTCGATCAATAATACTTTGAAACAAGATGCGATCCAGGTAACTAATGATTTTACCATTTACAAAAAGAATCACACAATTACGATTGGTGGTTCTTATGAGTCATTCAAATTTGAAAACTCTTTCAATTTAACTGGTTATGGTTTTAATATGTTCTTGGGCGATGTAGATATTGCTGATTTTACCGCAAATGCGCCATCAGGCGCACCGTTGTGGTTTGGAGTTTTTACGCTAGATCAATTTAATACTTATGCCAAAAACAGGGCCGCTGCTGATCAGTGGGCATTGGTAAAAATGACAGTGGGGCAGTTGTCTGCCTATGTTCAGGATGAGCTGCAAGTCAATTCTAAATTAAAAATGACCTTTGGCCTTCGAATGGACAAGCCCATGTATAATAATATGTCATTGGCAACTCCCAATATGCAGGAAAATGTGTTTGCCCCAAATGCAGGCACTTACTTAGGGTCTTTTAGTACGGGTTCACCTACAATTCTGAATTCTGATAACCTTACCCTGTTTGACGCAGATGGTAAACCGATAACCAATGGAAAGGGAAAAGATCTCGATAATACACAACTACCAACCACTAAGCCATTACTATCGCCAAGATTTGGCTTTAACTGGGACGTAAAAGGAGATAAGACGGTACAAGTTCGTGGAGGTACGGGACTATTCACTGGCCGCTTCCCTTTTGTATGGATTGGTAATCATATTGGCAACCCCACAAGTACTTTCTATAATGCAACTGATAAAAATTTTAAATGGCCACAAGTATGGCGTACCAATATCGGCACAGATTTTAAAATCCCTTCCGGCACCATATTCAGTGTTGATGTAGCCTATACCAAAGATGTAAATGCGATGATGGTTCGAAATTATAAATTAGGTACCCCAACCGGTGTATTGAATTCCGGAATTGGCGATAAGAGAAGCATTTATCTTGCCGGCAACCAGGGGGCAACTAATACCTATGTATTTACAAACACCAAGGAAGGCTATCAATTTAATCTGTCATTACAAGCACAACAAACTTTCAAGAAAGGATTATTTGCTATGGCCGCTTATAATTTTGGAGTAGCCAAAGATGCCAGTTCTATTTCAGCAGAAATTTCCAGTGATGCTTTTGACAGAAACCCGATTCTGAATAATGCCAATAAAGCCGTTAACTCCAATTCGCTGTATGGCAATAAGCACCGTTTTTTCGTGGTTGCTTCTAAAAAATACGATTACGGAAAAGACAAAAAATGGGGCACTACGTTTTCTTTATTCAGTTCATGGACATCTGGAAATCCGTTTGCTTATGTCTATGGTGGTGATATTAATAATGATGGTACAGGCTCAAATGATTTACTGTATGTACCCACTGATGCAGAAATTGATAATATGACTTTTATCCCATTGGTGGATGTAAATGGAAACCCTCAAAACCAGGCAGCACAGCGACAGGCATACAAGTCCTTTATTGCACAGGATGAATACCTGAGTGGCTTAAGGGGACAGCATACAGAAAAGTATGGTGGTGTGACACCCGGCTTCAGTCAGCTTGATCTCCGCATTTTACAGGATTTGATATTGAATACAAAAACAAAACAAAGTCTTCAATTCAGCGTAGATATTGTAAACCTTGGTAACCTCATCAGCAGTAATTGGGGAGTAAGAAAGTATGCTACAACCTCCGGATATTTTCAGCCTATTTCTGCAAATTATAATAACAACGCACCAACGTACCAGTTTGATCCTTCATTAAAAACCACATTTACAGATAGCCCGGATCTTATATCCCGTTGGCAGATACAATTGGGGCTGCGTTTTAATTTTTAAATTTGCGAGCCTTTCCATTTTCAAATCCCGTCCCGATTTTTTTCGGGCGGGATTTTTTTTTATTATTAAATCAAATTTGAACTAATAATTAATCCCTCTTTCATTATTTTATAATACCTAACTTTCATAATCTAAAGGATATCATGTCTCAATCCCGCCAACTCGCCGCTATTATGTTTGCCGACATTGCCGGGTACACTGCACTCATGCAACAAGATGAGCAAAAGGCGTTGGAGTTGATTAACCGTTTTAAAGAAGTCCTCAAAAAAATTACACCTGAATACCAGGGAAAAATTGTTCAATACTTTGGGGATGGTTGTTTACTGGCATTTGACAGTTCGGTAAATAGCGTTGAATGTGCGATGTCTTTGCAAAAAGCCTTCAGTGATTCGCCTCAGGTACCGGTTCGCATGGGACTTCATCTGGGAGATGTTGTTTTTAGAAATGAAAACGTATTTGGTGATGGCGTCAACATTGCTTCCCGCATTGAATCATTAAGTGTTCCCGGTGCCATTCTCATGTCAAAATCAATCAGGGACCAGATAAAAAATAAATCAGATTTTCGGCTTACTTC
>JANOTW010000227.1:0-6847 GCA_031416575.1 Ferruginibacter sp. | reverse complement strand
TTGTGCTGATAATCCCGATAGCGTATGCGTATCGGGACACTCTTCTATACAACCATATTTTTTGTCCGGGCTAAGAAGCCATGGGCAGCATCGTTGCATCGCCCTCTTGTACTGAATACCATTGGGGAACTTTAATTGCGTTATGCCGGGCGGTTGATCAGGAGCCGTTAAGGAACTGGCAGAAGAACTCAACTTTAGGATAATGTCTTTTAGTTAAGTATAATTGTTTTTTTTCCATCGGAACAATATGTGGGTAGCAAACGATCCATGGATATATTTTTTCAATCCGTAGGATTGGTATGTGCTTTAATTGAGTTGTAACCAATATTGGTATAAACCTTGTAATCCATTTCACATATCGTCCGTTAGCTAACGGACGAACAAATTAACCATGGTATTTTCTTCTACCAACATATCATCCGTTAGCTAACGGACGAAGTGAATGGCTCATTTTGGCCTTAACTAAATGACATTGCCCTAATGGGGTAAAAATGGTTAATTTAAAACGCAATTAAAGTTCCCCAATGGTATGCAGTACAAGAGGGCGATGCAACGATGCTCCACATAGCTGCTTCTTCGTTGGGACAACAAAACCGTAACTCATTTTTTTAACCGTTGCGCATTATTATTAGCACATTAGCACATTGGCTAATTAGCTAATTATCTAATTTATTTTTTTAAGAACCCCTGGTCCAACAACCATTCTTCAAACCTTGATGGCCATCCGGTTACAGCTCCGCGGTTTCTTTCCCGCACGCCGAAGCCATGTGCCGCATTTGAATAAATATGAAGCTCGGCGGGGACCCCTGCTTTCTTATATTTAAGGTAAACCTGCGCCATGCCTTCGGCTATATCGGCCCGGTCATTATATCCTCCAACAATAAATACCGGAGGGGCATTGTTTACTACTTCATACCTGTTTGAGTTGAAGGGGTATATCAAGGCCTGGAAAGCAGGCCGTGAACTTTGACGTTCCACCATATCTGTTGCACCTGCATTACCAACATCGAACCGCATGGCGGACAATGCCGCCACTTCCCCGCCGGCAGAAAATCCCATCACTCCTATACGGGCTGTATCTATTCCCCATTCCTTTGCACGGCTTCGCACCAAACGAATGGCACGTTGTATATCGGCCACTTCATCCTTGTCAATTGTATAAACAGAGTTGGAATCACGGGCAAGGCGATACTTTAATACAAATGAAGCGATACCTCTGTCACTTAGCCATTTTGCCTCGTTGTACCCTTCGTGGGTAATCCAAAGTTGCCTGTGCCCGCCCCCCGGTGCAATGATAACGGCTGCACCTGTTGCTTTTTCTTTTGCAGGTAAATAAGGCGTTATGGAAGGGTTATGAATATTAGTAACCACCTGGTCGCCTTCTACTACCCTGATTTTTTCCTTGCCTGTTTTTCCTTCCGAGCCCGGGGCCCCATTTGGCCATAAAGAAATTTCCTTTAGTTGCGCCGCTGTTGTTATACTTGTCAATAACAAACATGCAAGCATGCCTTTGCACAGTGAGTGTATTTTCATTTTATTATATTTTATTGGTTAAAATTTTATAGGATTAGGTACATTATTCGTAAAGATACTGTGGTATTTACTTTCTCTTTTAAATTCGTTGCTTTTGCCTCCTTCCCGATGGAAATCGGGACGTAACTCTTGCAACGCCGCTGCTTTTGCTTCTTTCAAAAAATATCCGCTGGTTAGCGGATTATTTGAATCCCGCCCTTAGCGGGACCGAACCAAAAGAGGCGGCTTATGCAGTTACTGATTTTAACCCGAACCAAAATTCAAAGATCAAAATGATACTGGTACCACCTTTGCGAATAAAACGCCTAATCCTAAAATTTTATTTACTTTTTTCAATCCATATAGATTCCAATTCCATGCTGTAAGGCTTTTTAAATTCTGAAGCAGGTAAATCCGCACCTATGGTTATTTCTATTTTTTCGGTGCCGGATAATTTGAATTCAGTAACCGCACCGGCCCCTTTAAATCTTAAAGCCATAAAACCAGGATAGGGCCTGGGCATTAGCAATGCTGAATCTGGTATAAGATTATTTAAAGGCACTTCCATGTCGTGGAAACTATTGGTAAGCGTAATGAAAGAGGAGACGGAAATACCATCTGCATCGGTCAAAATAACTTTTGCTTTTACTGGCTGGGCTTCAACTGTTCTTGCCCTGATCATTAGTTTATTAAATGATCCTGCCTCCGTCATTCTTCCTTGTAATTTATCCGCAAAAAAATACTGGAAGCCCATTGTATGGTCCCCTGAAAGTTCACTGGCTGCTAAGCTTAATAATAATTGCCCTGGTTTTTCCCCTGTGGTATATCCTGATTGAAAATTCCTTCTGAATTCGGGATAAATACGGGCAGTCCTGTCAAGGGTAGGATTGAATATTTCCAATCTTCCATTTTCAGCAGCTACAAATGTTTTCCATGTTTCATTATTAAAATTATCCCAGGCAAAAGGATTGCCTTTGAAATTGCCGGGGAAAACAGCAAAACCATTCCCTTTTTGTAGAATGATCCGGTAATTTAAAATGCCTGGTGTGACAAGATCGGCCGGAACTTCGGCTGTAAAATCCGAAGCTGTTTTCCGTATCATGGGAATAGACCTTAAATCTCCTCCCTGGCCACCACCGCCCCCACCTAACCGGCTTATCTGTAATGATACCCTGCCGGTATCAATACCAACAACTTTTGCATGAATGGTAAAAGGTTTTCCGGCAGATACTTCTGCAAAAGGATTATGCCGTAAAAACATTTCTGTTGATGAAGGCCTTGGTGCGGCAAATTCATTCAACCCAATGGCGCCTATACTGTTTTTACCTGATGAAATGTTTTTTCCCACTCTGGTCAGCAGATAAGTTCCGGGTTGAATTTGAAAGCTGTCTGCAGCAACCGCAACCGAATAAGTATTTCCTTCATTCAGCCCATTCACGCTAAAACCTGAACCCAAATCGGGCAGCATGATTTGCATCGGGTTGGATTGCCATTGAATGCGGGTAACCTCCTTTTTAGGCGAAGCCTTTTCAAATGGGTCTCTAATGTGAATAGCATCCGGCATTAGTTCCAGCCGCCAAACACCATCTTCTACTTTATCTAAAAAATAAGCGCCAGATCCACGGTACTGCACAAGCGGCGAACTTCCCACGCCTGCAATTGCTGTCAGCTTATTACTATTAACCGGTTTTGTTTGCGTAGTATTTGAGTAATAAAATTTCTGGTCCGTGTTCATTTCACTCAAATTATTCCGGTAGCTTACCCTGAAAGCATCAAATAAACTGTCAACTGGATAGCTGCCATATTTTTTTAACCTTGGTACTTTATGAAACACTTCCGAAGCTATCAGCATGCTGATTGCTTTTGAAGGGGTATAAGCCAGGTTAAGGTAATGCGTTTGATACTCGGTATTGGCATAAGCCAGCGCCATAGGGTCATAAGCGAATTGAGTAGCCCATTGAAAACCCGCTTCCCTGAAACTTTTCGCCATAGCAGGGTACAGGTATGACTGGAGGACATCAGCCGCATCAAATTCATACACCATCAGTGATTTATTTCGGTACCCGGGAATGGTATCATAAGGTATGGTATAGCGATTTACATTAGGTAAAAAATTACCCTGTACTTCCTGATTTGCTACCAGTCCTGTTGGGTACCATTGGAAACTAACCCCATCTATATCCGCTTTGGCAACGGCAACGGCATAAAAAGGGGATTGACTGATATTATAGTAAAGTGGCTTTGTATAACCGGCGCTCCTTACAGCGGCAGCCAAACGGTTTATATAATTTGTTACACCAATTTTTGGCCCGCTATGGCTGGGTTCATTATTCAATTCAACCGCAATCACATCAGGATCGGCAACGTAAGTAAGTTTGGTGTAAGGATTTACATGTTTGAAGAATTGCCGCAGGTAATTCTCCTGTGCTTTAATAGCGGTATCGTTGGTGGTGAGCCTGCCCCTGCCAAACTTTCTTGAAAAGCCCGGGGTCATTTCGTCCCTTTCAGGATACCCGTTTCCCCAAAAGGCGATGGGTGTAATAATTGTTTTGATGTTTCTCTTTTTCAACTCGGCCAATAGAAAATCGAACAGCCGCAAATGATCATTTTCCATAAGGTTACCGGTGGTATCAGATATTTCCGTGTCCCAAACATGTACCCGGAAAGCATCCAGGCCAAGCCTCGCCAAATGATAAACATCCTGCTGAATTGCTTTCTCAAGATCAGCATTCAGCGCTTTATGGGCACGATAGGCATGGGCGAAAGGAGTTGTATAGTTTACACCGAAAAAAGAAGCTTCCGTATTATTTTTTGTCCATCTTAGCACTCCCTGTTTATCAACATACACCAGGTTATTTGTATTGGGTTTTTGCTGGGCATAAATACCTGTACTTATAAAAGTAATTAAACCCAAGGCAAGCAACCGGAAAGCTATTATCATAAATTGTAGTTTTTTAAGAGATAAAAATACTAATGTTACCTTACCCTGCCCCTGAAAATAAAGTTCCCCAAAACAAGCTGGCTAACGGAACTAATAAAACGCAAATTGAATTGTTCCCTTTTATTGAAATACAGCGTTGATAATGTAAGCCGGTTTATGTTTTTTTACAAATAATGCGGGTAAAGTTCCCCAGTTATCAATGCAACGATGACGCCATGAAATTCTTCTGCCCGGACAAAAAAGAGATAGGATTAGGAATAACATTCCCAAACCTAAACTGATAATATGTTACACTTCATTTTCTTTTTTATCAAGAGCTATGGACTGACACGGAAAATGGAACAGTAACCCCAACAGGGATGGCTGCACTGGATTTTAGTTCTTCAACCTTACTTACCCATTAAAAAACAGGAATAAATTCCCTTTTTTCCTTTCACCTGCATATTGTCCTCATTGGTTATCTTTGCGCCATTATTAAAAAATCAGTATGAATTTTAATTTAACTCAAATACCTGAACGTAATTTAAAACCACGTGAACATGGTATTACTATGGTAATGGATAAAGGTTTAAGTGTGCAGGAAGCAAAAAATTTCATGAGTGTGTCACATCCCCATGTTGATATGGTGAAACTGGGTTTTGGAACTGCTTATGTAACCCCCAATCTAAAAGAAAAATTAGAAGTTTACAGGTCTTACGATATGCCTGTTTATTTTGGCGGCACTTTATTTGAAGCATTTTTAGTTAGAAATCAGTTTGAAGATTACATTAATGTTTGTAAGGAATTTGGCGTTAGCTACATGGAAGTAAGTGATGGTTCCATCAATATTCCTCATGCGGAAAAATGCGGCTATATAGAAAAATTAACCAGGCATGGCATTGTGTTAAGTGAGGTTGGAAGCAAGGACGCTGCACATATAATCCCACCTTATAAGTGGATCGAATTAATGAAGGCAGAATTGGAAGCGGGTTCTACCTATGTAATCGCGGAAGCAAGGGAAGCCGGGAATGTCGGTATTTATCGTGGGACCGGCGAGGTTAGGGAAGGATTGGTGCAGGAAATTTTAACCCAGATACCAGAGGGGAAAATATTATGGGAAGCCCCCCAAAAAGACCAGCAGCTTTACTTTCTGGAATTAATTGGTTGCAATGTAAACCTGGGTAATATTGCCCCATCCGAAGTAATCCCATTAGAGACAATGCGTATCGGTTTAAGAGGTGATACATTTGAATTATATCTCAATAAAGAAATGGTATAATGAAATTATATGGTTTAATAGGCTATCCGTTGGGACATTCTTTTTCAAAGCAATATTTTACGGAAAAATTTGAACGGGAAGGTTTAACTGATTGCTTTTTTGAAGCCTTTCCCATAAAGTCAATAGATGAATTCAGCGCTTTGCTTAGGGCGAACCCGCTGTTAAAAGGATTAGGGGTTACAATACCTTATAAAGAGCAGGTACTTCCATTTGTAGATGAGCTGTCTGAAGAAGTAAAATACATAGGAGCTACAAATAGCATAAAAATTACCGGGGATAAACTCATTGCATATAATACCGACATTATTGGCTTTGAGCAATCATTTAGAAAAAAATTAAAACCAGTACACAAAAAAGCCCTGGTGCTGGGCACCGGCGGGGCATCCAAAGCGGTGCAATATGTACTTAATAGATCCGGCATTGATTTTTTGGTGGTAACAAGAAATGAGATATTGAAAAATGGATTTATTCATTACACCAGCATTGACCAAAAAATAATGAGTGGGTACAATATCATTATTAATTGTACACCGGTAGGTATGTCGCCTAATGAAAATGCAGCCCCCGAAATTCCTTATCATTTACTTACAACCAAACATTACTTATATGACCTCGTGTATAAGCCAGCCGCAACTTTATTTTTGCAAAAGGGAGAAGAAATGGGGGCTATTACGCAAAATGGTTATGATATGTTATTGATACAGGCGGAAGCAAGCTGGAAGATTTGGAATAGCGTATGAATATGTTAAAGCACGTTGCATCGCATTTTTGTACAACCGTTCTTTTTTTGTAGTCCGTGCAGAAGTATTTCATAGCATTAAAGTTGCATCGCCCTTCTATACAACCCTACTTTTTTTGTTTTCCGGGCAGAGATATTTCATGGCATCATCGTTGTGTCATTGCAAATCCCGAGTGGGGTTTTGTGTGCTGCCTCGGGACTCTTCTATACAACCATATTTTTTGTAGTCCGTGCAGAAGTATTTCATGGTATCATCGTTGTGTCGCCCTTCTATACAACCATTCTTTTTTTTGTCCGGGCAGAAGAATTTCAATTAGGCATCGTTGCGTCGCCCTCGTGTACTGAATACCATTGGGGAACTTTAATTGCGTTTTATGTTCAACGCATCAAATTTCTT
>JANOTW010000226.1:0-3652 GCA_031416575.1 Ferruginibacter sp. | reverse complement strand
TCATTTATTTTCAAAGTGCGAACTGTTTTTTGAAAGGGGGGCATAATTTGAAGACCCTGTTTTGCCCCCTGCCCTCCCGATGAATCGGGACAGGCTTTCCCGAAAAATCGGGATGTTCCAAAAAGGCAATGTCATTTAGTTAAGCGGAATTGTTTTTTGTTCCGTAGGAACAGTATGTGGGTAGCAAACGATTAATGAATTTTTTTTTACGATCCGTAGGATCGATAGGTGCTTTGATTCAGTTGTAACCAATATTGGTATAAACCTTACAATTCATTTCACATATCGTTCCTACGGAACGAACAAATTAACCATTGTATTTTCTTCTACCAACATATCATTCCTACGGAACGAAGTGTATGCCTCGTTTTTTCCTTAACTAAATGAAGGGGAGGCCTTCTGCCATTTCATTAACTAAGCCTAAAGAATCGCTCATTATAACTCAATTAAAGTTGCCCATAGGTATTCGGTACAAGAGGGCGATGCAACGATGATGCCATGAAATACTTCTGCCGGGACAACAAAAAAAGAATGGTAGTATAGAAGTGGCCCATATACTTGGTTATCCGGATAGGGCAGGCACCAATTAAACTTCTATTAGTTACGCTGCCTGCCGCATTTACTACCAACAATTTTACCGGCACCTCATTAACAAAAAATGTTTGGCATTTGGTTACGCACAAAAAAGCCCCGGTCAAATAACCGGAGCTTTCTTTAAGGAAATAAAAAATTATGGTGTTGTTGAAACATACAAGGCTCTTGCCGCATCAATCGCAGCATCCATCCTCGTTTTTTGTCCTCCGCTAAACATATACATACAGTTGTCGTATGTATAATCCATATAGTTCATCCATTGTTCCAATGGCTTTCCTGTACACCTGCTTTTAAGTCCAACGGCAGGGCATCCTCCATTGGAGGCGTCATGTAAAGGGGTATCAGCAACAAAATCATTTCCACACCTGGCATCACCCCATATATGCCGCAGGTTAAACCAGTGGCCAATTTCGTGGGTGGCGGTCCTGCCCAAATTATATGCTGTGTATAACGAATACCCTGTGGTGGCGGACGATGTGCCAAAACCCTGGTAATCTACCACTACACCATCAGTAGCAGCCGCACCGCCCGGAAATTGTGCGTATCCCAATAAACCTCCACTTAAATCACATACCCAAAAGTTTAACCAGGTAGTGGGATTAACAGCATCACTGCCACCCTGTGCGGTTTTCTTCACGGCATCATTGGTTCCAAATGTTGCGAGGGTTGTTATTTTTCTTACTGTTTGTTTTAGAACGAACTCGATTTTGCAATCAGGCACATTATTTAATCCATAACCTGCGAGGTAAATATTAGTGTTTGACAGTTCACTATTTGTCCTTCGGAAGTCTTTGTTTAATACTTCAATCTGAGAGGCGATCTGTGCATCTGTTATAAGATCCGGGTTGGTTTTTACGATATGTACAACAACCGGTACATATAATACTACGTCGAGCCTGTTAGCGATACCCCTGCCTTTAAAATTTTGTGTTTTTAATTCCAGGTCCTGCAAAAATTTTCCTCTTGCAGGGTTTTTCGCTATTTGTTCTTCGAGCACTTCATTGGAAGCACATTGCCTGCCGTTTATCAATTCGGTTTCAGGTTCAGTTATGGCTTTAGTTGTTTGTTCATCCTGTTTGGTACAGGAAATGGCCAGCAAAACTGTTCCGGCTAAAAAGGGAATTATTTTTTTCATATAAATTTGTTTTAGTATAATGTAAAGTAACAATTATTTAACAAAAAATTGTTTTATAACTAAAACAAAACCAAAGGTTTTAAAAATTTAGTTTTAAAGTGTTGTTGACCTGCTATGCCGCCATTATTGAATATGGCAAAAAATGAGGAACATCATCGTAAAATAATCGCCTGAGCCCTTAAAGCACCAATGATACTTCACCCGCTAATTCCAAAAACTTTAATCCCCTTTAAATAGCATTAATATCTCCGCATTTGATGGGAAAAAGAAGAAGATTGTCTTTTATTATCCATCAAAAACTCAAACTATTATTTGCAGGTGTTTTTATAACAGGAGAAAATAATGCTGTGGAAACTGGCTGCAAAAAACTATTTTATGAAAACTATTACTTCATTTTACAATATAACTACTTCTTTATTGTTTCAAGATAAATGTCTTTTAGTACTTACCGCCGTCAGGCTTTGGAAATAGTTTTTAACCCAGTAAAGATCATGCAGCTTTTGTAAAATTTGGAAAACTTAATAAAATGGTGGTGAATTTATCCTCAATGTTCCGGATACTTACACTTCCATTCATTTTTTTTGCAAGCAGCCTTACCTTCTCCAGACTGCGGGTATCAGCATAGTTACTAAAGCTGCTGTTGTCCCTGATACTAACACAAATTATATCGTCATGTTTTTTTGCCTTTATCCTGATACAACCGTGTTTTGTATGGCTTACAACCGTGCTGAGAAGGCTGTTTAAGACAATTGATAATATTTTTTCATTCGTAAGGATAATAAATTTACGGGATACCTCATTCACGATAAAACTATTTCGTTGAACGGCTGAGGGCATTAAGTTGCCTGTAGTAAGCCCTACCAGTTGGTGTAGGTTTTTGGGGATGAAAGTGATTGGGTTATCTGGTTGTGTTTTCATGTTCATTTTTTATTTTTAATGTTTCAATAAAGGGTAAATGAAAGGCTGGGTTTTGGGCAATTGAGGTTGTTTTGGATGGCGGATTCCCCAACAGGCTTTAAACAAGTAAACGGGGGTGTTAATTTCGGCAGTTGTTTGCCAACTGATATAAACCATCATTTTATATTTTTTTTTGGTAATTTATATGACAGGTAAAAGGCAGTATTTGTGCCAATCAATAAAAATAACTGCCAGTAAGGCTTTCGTAAGAATTGACCGTTTTCAATATTCCATAAAATGGAAAAACAGTTTATAAAATGTAAATTTTGGAAGATTCCTTTTAAAATAACCCAATCAATCGCCTGTATAGGAATCCAGCCGGTCACGTGCCATGCTATGCAGGCTTTTGAGTTGCTGGCGGCTGCTGGTACCCTTTTTTTGGCGGGAAATTTAATTGGGTTGATTAGGCTGGTTACAATTAAAGTTTTTATGCCACATTAGCCCGGTACCTGGTTATTTTCATCATCCATCGGGAGTTCGCTCACAAAACAGGATTATATTTGCGCCCTTAATAAATCTCAACCTAAGCAATGTACAAAGCGGTTTTTATAGATATGGATGGTACTTTATTACAAAAAGACCATACCGTAAGCGATATCAACAAAAATGTGATACAAAGATTATTGGATAAGGGTATAATGGTAGTGCCAATTTCGGCTCGTCCCCTGCATGGCATATTGCCCATTACCAAACATGTGGTGCCTGATAGTATGCCGGTGGTTAGCCTGAATGGTAGTTACATTTTTCATGACAATGAAATTATATACCAGAATAATATTTCTTTACCGGAAGTAATTACTATACACGATGAGGTGCTGCGGTATGATGTGTCGGTTATGTATTACAGCCAGATGGAATGGTTTGCCGCCCTGGACAGTAAGCGAATAAAAAAAGAACAGGCCATTACCGCGGTTAAAATAAAAATTCAACCATTTGAGCAAACGTTGGGTGAATGGGTAACAAAAA
>JANOTW010000225.1:0-5642 GCA_031416575.1 Ferruginibacter sp. | reverse complement strand
GGCGCACCAATTCAATTATCTTCCTTCACTGCTATACCTGAAAGGCACACAGCCATCCCAACTCCTGCATCAACTGTATCAAAACGAAATAGCCCTGAAAGGAATGGTACTGGAAGACCAGCAACAGGTTTTAAACAGCATTCGCAAAAGTGGGGATGGCAAGGCGTTGGCCTTATACGATCAATGGCGTTTTAATATGGCTTTCGCAGGTAAACAATTTCTTTTGCCAAAAAACCAACGCATACTTTATCTCGACAGCCTGGAACATGCAACCACTCAACAGGAGCAGGAACTTTCCCGCCGCTCCGCCACCTTTAAATATCAGCAAAGCGGCCTGGCCATTACCCCCAATGATATAGCGCATAAGTTAACAAAAGGACAGGCGGCAATAGAGTTTATGAAGTTTCAGTTGTATAAAAATAAATGGACGGATAGTTTTATATATGCAGCCCTTATATTAACACCTGGCGACAGCATCCCCAAATTTGAAGTTTTGTTTGAAGAAAATCAGCTCAAAAAATTACTTGTTGCGGGTGGCGGTCCTGCTACCACTTATACTGCAATTCAAAAATTGTATGGCGGTGTTAAATCGCCGGGCAATAAAAGCCAACCTTTAAATGATGCCCTTTACAAGTTGATCTGGAAGCCGCTTGAAAAATATTTGAATGGGGCCAGCAGTATTTATTATGCCCCTGCAGGATTATTGCACCGGGTTTCTTTCCAGGCACTTCGTTTTGACAGCACTCATTACCTGCTGGAAAAATACCAGCTCAACCAGTTACTGAGTACCCGGTCCCTTGTATATTCACAAAGTACAAATTCAGGTAATGGCACAGTAAACTTGTGGGGAAATATCAACTACAACCTTACAAATAAAACGGTAACAAAAAAACAGGGTACGCATTCAACCGATGTTGTTACAAATAGTTCAGCATTCCATCCCGATAGTTTGGCAACTCAGTCAATACTAATAAAAGGGGCTAATATATTGCCATCAACATCGCAGGAAATAGATAGCATCCAAATGTTGCTGAAACAAATGCAGGTGCCGGTAACCGTTACTGTGGGTCCGCACGCAACTGAAGAAGCGTTCAAGGATTTTAATGGCAACAGCCCACCCGTTTTACACCTTGCCACGCATGGTTTTTTTCTGCCTGCGCCACAGCAAAAGGCAATGGATGATTTTCATTTCGAAAATGCGTTCACGGTGCAGCAAAACCCAATGTTCCGCAGCGGCCTTATGCTGGCTGGTGGAAACAATGCCTGGAAGGGTGCAACAGGGCCACTTGCCACGGAAGACGGTATATTAACCGCTTATGAATTAGCGCAATTGGATTTAAGCAATACCCGGTTAATGGTACTAAGCGCATGTGAAACCGCTTTGGGCGACTTGCAGGGAAACGAAGGTGTAATTGGCTTACAGCGTGCCATTAAGCTGGCCGGCGTAAAACAAATGATCGTTAGTTTATGGAAAGTGCCCGATAAGGAAACCGTGGAGTTGATGGTGATGTTTTACAAAAACTGGCTTGGCGGCCAATCTACCAGAGAAGCGCTCCGTAACGCACAATTGAAAATGAAAGAAAAATATCCCCCCTTCTTTTGGGCTGCATTTGTGGTGGTAGAGTAAAATTTAAAAAACATCAAAATATCATAAAGTAAATTAATCCAGCAGGTATATACATTCATTTTCACAGGTTGGTGGGCATATCAACCACGGGAGCAGAAGCCACTATAAAGCTGAATCTAATATACTTCATCATGAGTGCCAATATCAATCAATAGGATGACTTCAGCTTTTGTTTTAACGTTTTTCTCCACAGAAAAAATTATTCTGCAATCATAACCACAGGAACAGGCGAAATATCCAAACAAATTACCACTTAATTTGTGTGTTCTTAAACCTGGTGCGAATGCATCTTCTTCTAATTTGAATAATGCTTTTTCAATAACAGTCTTTAGATCTGGTTTTTTAGTAATAAACTTTTTGTAAGATTTTTCAAATGACTTGGTTAGTACTAATTTTCTGTTGCTCATTTATTAAAGCGCATTTAATGTGCGAACTATATCCGCTGCTGTGGCAGGTAGTATTTTTCCGGATCTATAAGCTACTTTCGCTTTTTTTCCGCTTAGGGCAATTTCGTGCCGCCTTTCATCAATCTGTCGCTTTTGCAATATTTCAAGTAGCATTTTTCTAGAGGTAACGTCCAGTTTCATAATTGTATCTAATGTTTGATCAATTGTTACCATAACTTAAAAATTAAGATTACAAATTTACCATTTAATTTATTATTTTCAAATAAGTAGTTGCCTCGTTATATGATCCCCCCCATTGCATTCCATACTTTACAACAGATAAACATAAAACTATACTACACAATGGATAAAAACGTGAATAAAATTTTTTGTCAAGGCAGCGAAGCAATGGGCATCATCGTTGCAACTTGTCCTCCGCGGCGGATCCCTGTCTGCCTGCGCAATCAGGCAGGGCCCTTCTATACAACCATTCTTTTTGTCCGGGCTAAGAAGCTATGGTGATCATCCTTGCATCGCCCTCTTGTACTGCATACCTATGGGGATCTTTTCCCACGTTATATTTAGCGTAACATCAGTCCGCAGTTTATTTGGATACTCATATACATTTTTTCACTTTTTGCACCAATAGTTGTCTGAACTAAGATTTTTATGATACATGTGGTTTTGGGAACAGAGCAATCAAAAAATCAGAAGTATCACAAAATAAAATTAAGGATTCTAATCGCAATCAATCAATTAATCAAACCAATCATACAAATCCCGGTTCAGACAATTTTCGCAGGCTTTACTATTTTTTAACCTTAAATGACCAGGCAATAAAAAACTCTGCCACCAATTCACCCTCCTCATTTCTTCCCACAGACTTTGCTTTAATCAACCTGCCTTCCCCGCTATCAACCGCATCCCGGATGGTATTATTTATTGCATCACCATCTTCGCAGGTAAACGTGGTAATGCCGGTTGCTTTTTTAAAATAGATACCCTCTATTCCTAATACCAACATGGATATGGGTGGTGAACATTTATAAGTGTGCATCATGCCCAAAAGGCCGGTACTCATTTCAGCGGCCATTGCCAGGCAGGCAAAATAAGTGGACTTGAAAGGATTTTGTGAAAACCACTTGTACGGCACCGTTACCATGGTTTTTCCGGCATCAATATGCATTACCCTTACCCCGCTGAAAAAAGCGCTGGGTAATTTGCTAAACAAAAAAATCGGGAACTTAACGGGATGCCGGATGAGTTGAATGAATTTATCTTTATCAGCATTCATGCTTTAAAAAGTTTGTACAATGAAGGGATATAAAAGGGCAGGTTATTGTTTGGAATATGTTTCAGGAGCCAAAGCCTTCGGGCCCCACATTTCAAGAAAATTCACCACTTTCTTTTGGTCGTAACTCTTTTTCCCATCTTCCAGGTATTCGCTGCTTTGTGTGTGAATGCGTTCGCCCTTTCCATTTAAAATAATGAATACCGGAAAACCAAATCGCTGGGGATAGCCGTATTTGGCAAACTGGGTTTCATTGCGGTTTTCTTTACTCCAGTTCAGGTGATACCACACAAAAGAATTATTAATAATGGAATCAATTTTAAAATCCGCTTTGCTGAACCGTGCAAACTCAATGCACCATCCGCACCAGTTTCCTCCAGCCTGTATCAGCACGAATTTATTTTCAGCGGCGGCTTTTTTGATAGCGGTTTCAATGTTGGTTGCTGCATTGGCGGCAGGGTTGTACAGCTTACTTTCCTGTGCAAAAATGTGCGTTGCTGAAAAAAGGACAATGGACAATAAAAATAATTTCTTCTTCATGGAGGTAAAGATAAATTAAAATTTACTGAGGCAGTATCCAGGCTTTATCAAAAAGTTAATGGCCGGTTTGGGCAACGGTTTCTTTTACACCCTGCTGGTAAGTAGTTGTAGAAAAATTAAACCGTTGTTCAAATTTTGAAGAATCAAAAAAGTAATCCCGGTCATACTGGTACATCATTTCGGGCATTTCTTTCATTAGCGGCATAAACAAACCAAGGGCTTTCAGTAACCACATGGGCAGCACCGAAACCTTGTCTGCAACATTCATTTCTTTTGTAAATAAAGATATCATTTCCTTGCCGGTTAAAATGTTTTTATCTGTTGGCAAATGCCATACCTGTCCATACGCATCGCATGTGTTGCCTAATAGTGCGGTGGCTTTGGCCGCATCGGGGGTATAGGTGAAGGAATGTTTTTTATTGGCATCAATAAACCAGTTGGGCTTCTTTCCTTTTTTTATATTTTTATACACTACTTCAATTAAAAAACTTTTGTCATTGTCGGGCCCATAAAAATCCGCGGAACGTGCAATCAACGCTGTTAGTTTACCCGCCTTTACTTCTGATAAAAGCATGTCTGCAATTTGTTGTCGCACCGCTCCTTTTTTACTGGGTGGGTTGATGGGTGAGTTTTCCGTCATGTGTGGTATGGCGGCAATATCGTAGAGGTAAATATTATCGAAAAATACCAGCTTCGCATTGTGTTTAATGCAGGCGACAATGGTGGCCCGCATTAGCTTTGGCCATTCATCCTGCCATACTTTTAGTTTATAATCAAAGCCTACCAGGAGATAAACTACTTCCGAACCTGCTATTGCTTTTTCTACCTGCTCAGGCTGAGACAGGTCTGCAGGAAAAAGTTCATCCGTATCATTTACCTTTTTTGGATTGCGGCTTACCAGCCTGATGCGGTCTGTATATTTTGTAAGTTCCACGGCAAGTAAAGAACCGATTGTGCCGTTGGCGCCTAAGATGGTTTGCATATAAATGCTTTTTAGTGGCTGCTGTTAAAGAGAAACAAAAATAGGATGATAAAATAAACTAACCGCCTGTAATAAAAATGGCTGAACAAGCCAATCAACACAACGCCATCTATGCGGCAATAAAAGCTGCCATCCGCACTTTAGTACAAGGGTACCCAAATAAGATCGGCTGATGTTTCGCTAATTACAACTCCAAAATTTACAGGTCATTCATTTTCAAATGGCGGACTGCTTTTTGAAAGGTGGCGTTATTTGAAGACCCTGTTTTGCCCCCGGCCCCTGAAGGGGAGGCCTTCTGTCAGTTCATAAACTGCGCCTGATGAACCGCTCAGTATAACGCAATTAAAGATCCACAATGGTATGCGGTACACGAGGGCGTCCCGATACGCATACGCTATCGGGATTACCAACGCAACGATGTTGCCATGAAATACTTCTGCCCGGACAACAAAAAAAGTATGGTTGTATAGAAGGGCGATCCGATACGAGAGATAAGAAGTTCTCATAGTTGCCTAAAAGCCCAAAAGGCTATAATTTGAATAGCCGTGGTTAAAACCCCATGAAACAGCAGGAATTATTTCGAACAACCCCGGCAGGGGTTCAATATGAATAACCGTAGGTGAAGCCCATGAAACAGCAGGAGGTATTTCGCCCAACCCCGGCAGGGGTTCAATATGAATAACCATAGGTGAAACCATGAAACAGCAGGAGGTATTTCGCATAACAACCCTGCAGGGCATAAGCGTCAACTTGAGGATTTTTTTTAAGGTTAATTTTAGAGCCGTAGGCTCGTTCCATATTACCTTCTCAATTCTT
>JANOTW010000224.1:0-2335 GCA_031416575.1 Ferruginibacter sp. | reverse complement strand
GTGTTGGAAAAACCAATGAGCCTCATCATCAAAGAAAAATACGAACAGCAAAAAAAAAGGAATTATTAACGGTAAGGCATTCCTGGTAAAACCTATCTTCCCGGTACATTACCTCAACCTTCTATACAACCATACTTTTTTGTCCGGGCTAAGAAGCTGTGTGGAGCATCGTTGCATCGCCCTCTTGTACTGAATACCATTGGGGAGCTTTAATTGCGTTATTTGTAAAAATGCATCAGTCGGCTTACGGTGGCAAACTTGTATAATTTATTAAAAAGGAGTAATTTAATTTTCGTTTTTTTGCCCCGCCAACTGGCGGGCAATGTAATTTATAGTGGATACTGAATAGAAATGTACAATAGCCCGAAGGGCTAAAATTTGAATAGCCCTGGATGAAATCCAGGGTTACATTAGTATCAAAGTTTTAAAACCCGCTGGTTAACGCGGAGACCTTCTGCCAGTTCATAAACTGCGCCTGATGAACCGCCCGGTATAACGCAATTAATGTTCCCCAATGGTATGCGGTACAAGAGGGCGATGCAACGATGTTGAGAAACGAAATATAGCTTGGACAAAAAACTGTATTGCGAAATCCCGACCTGTGCCGTCCTTTCGGCATTTTTATCGGGAATGCTATGGAATTCTTCTGCCCGGACAACAAAAATAATACGTTTGCATAATTGGAAACCGTTTGTCTGTAACCAAAAAAGTTTTTAGCTTTAAAGGAGCGATGATGGTTCCTGTAGCTACAAAAGACTATTTTCGGGAAGTTATAAAATTATTTTGGTGGGCCACCTTTCGGGGGTGGCCCACCCGGAGAATTTACCAGGGATATTTATTTGCCGCGATCAAGGAACCAGCGATCCTTCTGCGTGCCTCTTTACTATTGAATGGCGCTGATTTGGTAAAGCGTTTTAAACCCAGCAACATCATTCTTTGCTCATCACCATCCGCAAAACCATTGATGGCTTCCTTTCCTGCTTTGTTCACTTTATCAATGGCGTCATTGAGGTAACAACGCATCATATCAATATGCACACTGCTGGCGGGCCCGCCTTGTTTCTCAACCATTTTAATGATACGCAATAAAGTGCTTTCGGCCACAAAAGTTTCAATGGCCATATCGGCGATATTCATCAGTATTTCCTGCTCATCCGATAGCTTCATCATCAGTTTTTGCACGGCGGCCCCGGCCACCATCAAAATACTTTTCTTCATATTCATCACCGATTTCCTTTCCGCGGCAAATGGGGTTTCATCTTCATTCCCAAATTCGGGGATACTCATTAATTCTTTGGAAACCGCTATGGCCGGCCCCATCAGGTCCAGCTTCCCTTTCATGGCCCTTTTTAATATCATATCCACTGCAAGCAAACGATTGATTTCGTTGGTACCTTCATATATACGGTTGATGCGGCTATCCCTGTAAGCCCTGCTGATCACATATTCATCACTGAACCCGTTACCACCAAAAACCTGAACGCCTTCATCCACCACATAATCCAATACTTCGCTGCCATGCACTTTTAAAATGGCGCACTCTACGGCAAATTCTTCGGCCGCACCCAACAAGGCTTCATTAAATGGTTTGCCGGCATTGGCCAGTTCCATTTCTTTATCATCCACCCATTTACTGGTACGGTACAAGGCGCTTTCACCGGCAAATATCCTGGTGGCGGCTTCCGCAAGCTTGTATTTGATAGCGCCAAAATTAGCGATGGAGGTTTTAAACTGTTCCCTTGTTTTAGCATATTCAATAGTGATATCCAATGCCATTTTAGAACCACCGACTGCCGCGGCGCATAGTTTCAACCGCCCGATATTGAGAATATTAAATGCGATGATATGGCCTTTGCCAATTTCGCCCAATAAATTTTCAACCGGCACCTTACAATCCTGGAAATAAAGTTGAACGGTTGACGAACCTTTAATGCCCATTTTGTGTTCTTCCGGCCCCTGGGTAAACCCTTCAAAGCCACGTTCCACAATAAACGTAGAAAATTTATCCCCGTCAATTTTCGCAAACACCGTATAAACATCCGCAAAACCGCCATTGGTGATCCAGCATTTTTGGCCGTTTAAAATATAATGTTTGCCATCAGCGGAAAGTACGGCGGAAGTTTTTGCACCGAGTGCATCACTGCCACTGTTCGGTTCAGTAAGCCCGTAAGCGCCTTTCCATTCTCCACTGGCCAGTTTGGGAATATATTTTTGCTTCTGTTCATCAGTACCAAAATATAAAATGGGCAAGGTTCCAATACCGGTATGTGCGGCAATGGCCACACTAAAAGAGAAGCCACCACCCAGCCCTTCGTTTACGAGGGTAGATGTAATA
>JANOTW010000223.1:0-7266 GCA_031416575.1 Ferruginibacter sp. | reverse complement strand
TGACAAGCGTTCTGACAGAATTAATATGACAGATTTGTACCAACAAAATGAAAATTAACTTGACGCCAATGCGATGAACCGGGACAGGCTTTCCCGAAAAATGCCGAAAGGTCGGCACAGGTCGGGATGTTCCAAAAGGGGTAAAATTGTTAATTTAAAACGCAATTAAAGATCCCCAATGGTATTAAGTACAAGAGGGCGTCCACGATACGCTGCGCTATCGGGATGTACCAATGCAACGATGGTGACCATTGCTTCTTTGCCTGGACAAAAAATCTTATTCACGTTTTTATCCGCTGTGCAGCATATTTTAAATAACCTATTTACTTTATTAACCTTATTAACCTTATTACCTTATTTACCCTATTTACCCTATTTACCTCATTTACCTTATTTACCCTATTTACCTCATTTACCCTATTTACCCTATTTACCTCATTTACCTTATTTACCCTATTTACCCTATTTACCCTATTTACCTCATTTACCTTATTTACCTTATTTACTCCCCTTTAAACCGGGGTGTTCTTTTTTCAATGAATGAAGCAACGCCCTCGTTATAATCGTACGTGTTAGCGGCTTTGAATTGCAGTTCGTCTTCTTTTTTTAATTGTTCTTCCAATGTATTGTTCAGCGAAGCATTCAAAGCCAGTTTCGTGTAGGCCAGACCTTTAGTTGGCATTTGCGAAAGTGTTACAGCAATCTTTAAACTCTCCTCCGAAAAATTTTCCTCCGAAAGAACTTTATAGATCATTCCCATTCGCTCCGCTTCCGTGGCGGTAACTTTATCACCCAGCATCATCAAAGCGCTTGCTTTTTGAAAGCCAATTAAACGGGGTAAAGTAAACGTGCCCCCACTATCCGGTACCAATCCAATTTTACTAAATGCCTGGATAAAAGAAGCCGATGCGGTTGCCACCACTATATCGCAGCACAATGCGATATTGGCGCCAGCTCCGGCGGCTACGCCATTTACCGCACATACAACCGGCTTTTCAATATTCCTGATCCTTGTTATGATGGGGTTGTAATGTTCGGCTAAAATTACTTCAAAGCCAGGAGGATTTTCTCCCGTTAATTCACCCAGGTCCTGTCCGGCGCAAAAGGCTTTACCATTTCCCGTTAAATAAATAGCCCGGATATTTTTATCGGCTGCACAATCATCCAATACTTTTTGCAGTAACAATGCCATTTCCCGGTTGAAAGAATTGAATTTTTCGGGGCGGTTAAGCGTAATGATGGCAACTGCGTCTTTTATTGTAAACAGAATGGAAGGCATAGATAAATTATTGATGTGAGCTATACATTTGCGGAAATATAATGAACCGTTTCAGCGGTTAAAATTAATGACATTTAAAATAATCAAATGGTTCTTTGCAAGCCTGGCATTGGTATAAAGCTTTGCAGGCTGTAGAGCCAAACCGGCTGATGAGTTTTGTATGATAAGAGTTACATAAAGGGCACTGGATGGCTTCGGGTTCAGCAAACAATTTGGTATCGCAAACAATTTGGGTTGAATGAGGTGGCGCAATCCCATAAGCTTTTAATTTCGCTTTTCCCGCTTCACTCATCCAGTCGGTTGTCCATGCAGGGGAAAGTACGGAGGTGATCTTTACATTTTTATAGCCATGTTCAATCAGTTTTAACCTGATATCAAAACTAATGGCATCCATTGCCGGGCAACCTGAATATGTTGGGGTGATTACAACTTCTACTTCATCCCCCCGGATTTTTATATCCCTCACAATACCCAGATCCAAAATAGAAAGCACGGGTACTTCAGGATCGCAAACTTCCTGCAACAACTTCCATATTTTGGCACTTGCTGGTTCATTCACTGTTGCGCACTCAATACTTTTATTATTATTTGAAGCTATCATTTTATAAAAGTTATTTCAAATTGTTATACTTCTATGAACCAATTTTTTTTGTCCGGGCTGAAATATTCCATGACCCGCCCGAACATACTTCGGTACGGGCGGGCATTCCCGAAAAAGATCGGGATTTCGCAATACAATTTTTTTTTGTCCGAACCATATTTCATTGCTCAACATCGTTGCGTCGCCCTCGTGTACCGCATACCATTGGGCAACATTAATTGCGTTGTAAGGAGCGGTTCATTAGCCGCAGCCTATCTGGCAACTCTTGTAATGTTTCCCCTTATCAGCGGGGATTTTGTTGGCTACCATTCAGCCCCCGGATAAGTTCGTTGCAGGTATTGCATTTCCGCTAAAATAAATCCCATGTGTTCCGTGTGAATACCTTGTTTGCCGCCGGTATGCATAAATACAGCCTCCCCCTGACCCTCTCCAAAAGAGGGGGAATGGAGCGTTGCCTCTTCTAAAATATTGTTTACTTTTTCAAGCCATGGTTGTTTTAATGAACTTAAATCGAAGCCGGTTATTTCTTCATTTTCATAATCTGCAGGCATAAAAAATTCACCGGTATAAGGCCACAGGTTTTCAATAGCTTTCAACATTCTTCGATGGCTTTCTTCCGTGCCATCCCCCAGGCGTATTACCCATTCACTGCTCCACCTTACATGATAAGTTACTTCTTTGATTGATTTTTCGGCTATCGCCGCCAATTGCCCGTCATCGCTTTTTTGCAATTGCTCATATAAACCGTATTGATAAACGCTGAACAAAAACTGGCGAAGGATAGTTTGGGCCCAGTCGCCATTGGGTAGTTCCGTGATGAGCAGATTTTTAAATTCCCTTTCGGTCCTTAAATAGGCGAGGGTATCCTCCGTAACCTCACCCCCCACCCTCCCGAAAAGCCGGGACAAGTTCTCCGAAGGAGAGGGAGCTTTGAGCCCTGGCAAATTGTTAGACCCCTCATTTATAAGAAGAGCGGCATACTGGTAAAAATTTCTTGCCTGCCCCAGCAGGTCCAATGAAATATTAGTGATGGCAATGTCCTGCTCCAGTATAGGGCCATGTCCGCACCATTCAGCATTGCGCTGTGAAAGAATCAGCGTGGTATCTGCCATGTGGAGAAGAAAGGCGCCCCTGCCCGACAAAGGGGAAGCCAAACTGCCCCCCAAAGGGGGGTTCAAGGAAGATTCTTCATTGATGTCGTTTTGATTATTATTTATAGCGGTAAATTTTTGCATAAATATAAAGCTGATTAAATTATTATACTCTTCTAAAGCCCCTCCTTTGGAGGGGTTGGGGGAGGCTACATCTGTTTCACTTCATCCGGCAAATCGTAAAAGCCGGGATACCGATATATTTTATCAGTAGCCGGTTCAAAAAAACTTCCTGCATCATCGGGATTGCTGGCATGTACATGTTTGCTTTCCACTACCCAAATGCTTACGCCTTCCTGCCTTCGTGTGTAAACATCCCTGGCATTTTCCATAGCCATAGCTGCATCCGTAGCATGAAGGCTACCGGCATGTTTATGATCAAGCCCTTGCTTGCTGCGGATGAATACTTCCCAAAGCGGCCAACCCCCACCGACCCCTGACGGGGGAACCAGAGAGCTTTGTAATTCGCAACCACCACCACTTTCTCCGGGAATATCCCCGTAGTAATATTTTTTTATTGAAATGTTCATAATAAAAAGTGTTTAAAAAATTTTAAGCTGCTTCTTCATCCCCTCCTTCGGAGGGGTTAGGGGAGGCTTTTTCCTTTTTCCGCATAAGCCACCGCTGCCGCTCTTACCCATGCACCTTCTTCATGTGCCTTTACCCTTGCGGCTAATCGTTGTTTATTACATGGGCCATTACCTTTTACAACCTTCCAGAATTCATCCCAGTTTATTTCCCCAAAATCATATTGTTTGGTTGCTGCATTCCATTTAAGCGCTGCATCCGGTAAGGCCATCCCTAATATTTTAACCTGTTCAGCGGCCATATCTACAAAATTCTGGCGCAATTCATCATTGGTTTTTCTTTTGATCTTCCATTTAATGCTTTGGTCATTGTTGGTGCTTTCGCTATCCTTTGGCCCAAACATCATCAGGCTTGGCCACCACCACCTGTTGATGGCATCCTGGCACATTGCCCTTTGTTCCGGGGTTCCTTTGCTTAGTACCAATAATGTTTCAAAACCCTGGCGCTGGTGAAAACTTTCTTCCTTGCATATACGCACCAATGCCCTGGCGTAGGGGCCATATGAAGTGCGGCACAAAGCCACCTGGTTTAAAATAGCGGCGCCATCCACCAGCCAGCCGATAGCGCCCATATCGGCCCAGGTTAAGGAGGGATAATTAAAGATAGAAGAATATTTCGCTTTGCCGCTGTGGAGGTCGTTGATCATTTCATCGCGGGCGCTGCCCAATGTTTCAGCGGCGGAATATAAATACAAACCATGCCCGGCTTCGTCCTGCACCTTGGCGATCAGGATGGCTTTTCTTTTTAAGGATGGGGCCCTGGATATCCAGTTGCCTTCGGGAAGCATGCCTACAATTTCACTGTGCGCATGCTGGCTTATCTGCCGTATATTGGTTTTGCGATAGGCATCCGGCATCCAGTCTTTAGGTTCTATTTTAATTTCCCTGTCTATCTTTTGTTGAAATAAAATATCCAAATCAGGTGTTGTCATATTGTGTATTTTATGCTGTAAAATTAAATAAAAACTAACAACTGTTAGTTAAAAATGTTTGATATTCAGGGTTACTTGCTTTTGCGTTTTAAAGTACATGCTTTTTTATATTTTTTGTCCGGGCATCAGAACCCTGAACAAACATCGTTGCATCGCCCTCGTGTACTGAATACCATTGGGGAACTTTGCCCACGTCATTTGTAGAAAAGCATCAGTAATCTTATTTTGACAACCCTCTGTTTTTTTAATAAGTGGGGGCTATATTAATTTCAATAATATAGTCATTTAGGGGGTTTGGGGCATTTTATTGTAGTCCACGGGGCAAGGGGTTCCGAAATTGAGCAAAGGCTTTTTAAAACAAGAAGTAAGGCCTTTAGCAGATTATAATTAGTCTCTGAAAGAAATTTCACAATGCTATAGTTTTCAATATTTTATTAAAAATTTCAGGTTTGAATGTTTTAGGGTAATTTACAACTTATGATAATAATATATATATAACAAATTGATTGACAGTTGTTTAAAAAATTATTAGCTTTGTGGAATAAAATAATTCAGCCAAATTCCCAGCTATGCGTAAAACATTCGACCTCCAATACGGGTTAGGCGCCCGCCCGATCGAAGAGATAAAAATTAACCTCAAATCAAGGCACGAATTACCCCCTGTGTTACTTTGCCTGCAAAGCATTTACTGCAACAAAGAAGTCAATGAGAAAATTTTCAAAGTGATGTGGGATAAACTTTGCGCAGGAAAAATGAAAACCGGGCGTCCCGGATTGAACCTATGGCAAATACTGGTTTTGGGAACTGTGCGTTTGTGCCAGGACCTGAATTACGACATGCTCCATGACCAGGTAAATAACCATAGGGCATTGCGTGAAATGATGGCTATAGAAAGCGATCATGGTTTTAAAAGAATAGAACTGGGGTATCAGAACATTGTTGACAATGTAAAACTGATGGATGAAGAACTGTTGGGGCAGATAAACGCAATCATCGTATCCTACGGTCACAAAGTATTCAAAAAAAAAGAAGATGAGCAACTGCTAGTCAAAGCGGATAGCTATGTCTTAGAAAGCAATGTTCATTTTCCCACTGACTACAATTTACTTTGGGACAGTGGCCGCAAATGTTGCGATGTAATAAAATATATGCTGGAAGAGGATTTACTAAAGGGTAACTGGCGCAAACTGAAAGACTGGCGCAAAAAGCTTAAGAATGCGATGCGAAGTGTTGGGGAGATCAGCAGAAAAGGAGGTAAAAACAAAGAGGCACGCCTAAAAAAAGCAGTAACGCAATACCTGGGTATGGCACGCCAATTTGAAACCAAGGTAACAGCGTTATTAAACATGGAACTGACTTCGGAGGAAATGCTTTTCAGCCTTATCCGGTTAGAATATTTTAAAGAGATGCTAAGCCTCCACATTGACCTGGTAGAACGCCGCCTTATAAAGGGAGAGGCCATAGATCATAGTGAAAAAGTATTTTCCATATTTGAAACATATACCGAATGGATCAGCAAGGGCAAGCAAAACCCGAACGTGGAATTAGGTAAAAAAATATTGATAAGCACCGACCAGTGGGGCCTGATAATAGATTATAAAATAGCTGAAAAGGAAGCGGACAGTGAAATGTACCTGCCCATGGTTGACAGGCTGATAACCCGCTTTGGTGCTAAGGCGATAAAAGCCCTGAGTACCGACAAAGGTTTTTACAGTAAGGATAATAAAGAGCTTGCCTCCATGTATATTGAACAGGTAATACAACCCAAAAAGGGCAAAAAGAACAACCAGGAAGCAGCAGAAGAAAAGGATCCGAAATTTAAAAAGCTGAAGTTCCAACACTCTGCAGTAGAATCAAATATTAATGAACTGGAACATAACGGACTAAACCGTTGTCCGGACAAAGGACGCAAAAGTTTTGGCCGTTATGTGGGGCTGGGAATACTCGCCTACAACCTTCACAGGATAGGAAATGAACTGATGGCCCGCAAAAAAGAGAAGCCAAAAGATTTACACCGGCAGGCAGCCTAAAAAATTTACAGCACTAAATCAATTTTTCCATAAGTTGAAGGAAAAGCTATGAGCAGTAAAGAAGGATTATGAAAAAAAACCTCATTATAAAGGAGCATAAAAAGTAAAAACGGTTAAAGCTCATCAAACTTGATAGTAAGTGGATATTTATATTAGTTAAATATATAATGTATTTATGTTTTTGGTGAGTTTTCTTTCAGACACTATTTATAAAGTGAGAAAAGTTGCACAATGGTATTCAGTACAAGGGTACCCAAATAAATTGGGGCTGATGTTTCGCTATTTACAACTGCAAAATTTATAAGTCCTTCATTTTCAATAGGTAAATTTTTGGTTGTTTAGAAGGGCGACACAACGACAGACTGTGCAGAAACTAGCTGCTAATACAATAAGTATCGGATCCCTACCGGAGAGAAAATTCATATACACGATTCTCAGGAGGTTGAAATTAGTATTTGCACAGCCTGACGATGATGCCATGAAATACTTCTGCCCGGACAACAAAATAAAATGGTGGTATAGAAATGAGACGTAACTATAATACCCCCGCATGTAGGGGCAGGCCATGAAAAACAAATGCCTGTTACATAAATAAACAAAAACATCAACTTAAAAGATGAGCTCAATATAATGGCAACGGTATTTTGGGTAATCCTGCCCGATTGCAACGGGGCTTATCTTGAATC
>JANOTW010000222.1:0-11456 GCA_031416575.1 Ferruginibacter sp. | reverse complement strand
CTGATTTGCTAATGTACTAATTTGCTAATTGCTATACTTCACAAGGGATAAAATAATGACACGATTTTTTTGTTGCCCAAGCTGAAACGTTTCATGGCAACATCGTTGTGTCATCCTAATCCCGGGTAGGGTTTGTGTGCTAAGGAGCTTAACTTAATGACATTGTCCTACGGGAAGAAGGAATTTATTGCGTCGAACATAAAACGCAATTAAAGTTGCCCAATGGTATTCAGTACACGAGGGCGACGCAACGATGCCTAATTGAAATACTGCTGCCCGGACAACAAAACAAATATGGTTGTATAGAAAAGTACCCCGATACGCTTCGCCATCTGTAGAGCCTGACAGTCAATACCGGAAAATTGGGATCACTGAAGCTTAATAGTAATTCAATAGTTAGGCACAAAAAAAAACTATCGATAATTTGACTAATTCTAAAAATAATGCTCGTTCCATAACTTCGCTTCAGTAATTGGGGGCGTTCAATCACCTGATCCAAAAAATAAAAAAGGGCCAGGATAAAAATCCAGCCCTGTTTTAAAATCCAATATCCTATGAAAAACCGATACAAATGTAAATAATACATTTGGTTTAAAATATACCCTATAGTGGGTATTTTTTACTACTATATTACTTAATTGTTACTAAGAATCTTTTAAAAGTGCATTTTCGTTTTCCATATTGTGGTTAATTGGCGCAACCACGGCTGAACACTGTGGACGGTGAGGGCACCTTACAATTTTTAAATCCTGTAAATGAAATTTGGACAGTTTTTAAGAAAATGTAACTGCAATACAACGAACCCTCCAGGAAACATTTTTTTTAATACCCTTGTTTACCCCCTTTCAAGAAAGGGGACTTTAAAGGCTTCAACAAATTTTCTAACCCATTCATCTTAATTTCATAAATAGTTGCCAGTAATACGCCCAGCTTTCCCTTTGGGAAACCTTTTCGCTGAAACCATTCCAAATAAAATACCGGCAGATCACAAAGCAAGGTCCCTTTGTATTTACCAAAAGGCATTTCCGTTGTTACCAGTTGTATTAATATATCGCTATCTGGTTTTTCAGGTACATCCTGCATGAGTAATTTTTTTTAATCGCTAAATTAACCGGGATTTTTTTAATGGTACAAACTATAAGTTTATTATACATGGATAAATCCTTTTTATATATCATAATAAATTTTTTTATAGCCACTTATCAGCCATTCCACAGAACCTATCATTGTATAGTTATTAACATAAAATCGCAATTAATCCACTTATTGAATAATATATCCGTAATACCTTTTTTATTATTCAATGCTTTAATACATTTACTATATTTTAATTTATCATTAATTTATTCCCTGTAAACTTTCTTTAATTTACTCCAAATAAAACATGACTAAAACAATTCTTTTAAAAAAAGCAGATAAACTGATCAGCCGGCACGCAATTGCCGAAACATGGTTTAATACCAGTTCCAATCACCATTCACTTCATGCATCCGATCATTTCAAGCCAGGTGATAAAATTATTAATTTTTATGCCGATACTATTCAGAAGTATGCAACGTACTTAACTGTACAAACCGGCAGGGAGACACATATTACTTTAGAACCGGCGTTTTTACAATACATAAATCACGGTTGTGACCCGAATGTATTTTTTGATACTACGACAATGCAACTGGTTTGTATAAAGCCAATACAACCGGGTGATGAATTACGTTTTTTTTATCCTTCCGCTGAATGGGAAATGGCACAACCTTTTGTTTGTAACTGCGGCAGTAATAATTGTTTGCGATTGATAAATGGCGCCGCACATCTCAATGCGGAAACGCTTGGCAAATACCGTTTGACGGATTTCATTTTACAACAGATCAAACAAAAAGCATAGTTCAATATCATTGTACAACAAATTATATGTCGAGATCAAACCCATTCATAACAAATCTTTCTTCTGAAAAATTAAAAGTTTGGGTATTGGCGCCTTCCCTGCAAACCAACGATGAAAACATTGATTACTATTACGATTTTAGCCAGAGTATCGCGGAGTATTCCAAAACCTTTACTGAAATGAGAATTGAATGGGTTTGGCAGCCGGTAACGATGGTTGATTATGCCGATATTATTGCTGCCATCGTTACCGAAAAAGAAACCGGGCGGTATTTACCGATCGTATTTAATATATGTGATGGTGATGAGATAAATGGCACACCCGGCATATCTGTTGTAAAACTATTGCAGCAATCAGGCTTGATATTTACAGGAGCAGACGAGTATTTTTATGATATCACCACTTCCAAGATTTCAATGAAACAGGCATTTGACATTGCCGGCATACCTACCGCTTCCTGGGAAGCCATTACCAGTGCAGAACAACAACTGACAGGTATTTTTGAAAGATTGGGAACACCGGTAATAGTAAAGCCATCCGTTTCAGGTGGCAGTATGGGGCTTGGTGTTAAAAATGTTGTAAGCAATGAAGCGGCATTACAAAGCCAGGTCAATAAAATGTTTGAAGGATACCGTGGATGGAATTTAACAACTGACGGCCTGATAGCGGAATCTTTCATTACCGGGAACGAATACACGACGTTAATAGTTGGGTCATACGATAAACCTGCGTTTGCCGTTGTTTACAATCCCGTGCAAAGGGTTTTTCATCCATCGTTACCGGAAGAAGAGAAAATTTTAAGCTTCGACCGCCTCTGGGAAATCTATGAAGAGGAAACACCCATGCCCAATGAAGAAAATTTTTATGAATACGATGCGCCAGGTGCAAGCCTGGCTGATGAAATAAAAAAGATAAGCTGGGACGCATTTGTAGCAACAAAAGGAAAAGGCTATACAAGGGTAGATTTACGACAGGATAAAATAACCGGCAAATTGTTTGTATTGGAAGTAAATGCACAATGTGGTTTAAGCGAAGACGAGGATTATACTTCTATCGGAGCTATTTTACGATTGAGCGGAAAAACATTTACTGAGTTGGTAAAAGAAATAATCAATACAGCTTTTCAAACTTGCGCCACAAAAACACAGCAACGCAAAAAAACCAAATTAGTCAAAATAGACTACCAGTTCCCCTTAAGAAAAATAGGTGGCTCAGCCTAAAAAACAACGGATCTATTATAAAATGCACGTACAACCTAATAATAATATTCCAACTAATTTAAAGACGCCTAATATTGCCACCCGCATGGGCGATGAAGCTATCCTTCGTGTTTGCGTGTTGCAACCCGACTATTCTACCTCTGGTGCCGACTATCAATTTTATGATCCGGAAAGGGATTTATCCCACTTAATTCCTGAGGCACAGGTTGATCACGTAAGGCTTAATAAATTGACCACTTACAAACAACTGAAGGAATTGAAAAAGAAAAAATATGATGTATTCGTGAATTTGTGCGAAGGATACCTGGAATGGGAAGTTCCTTCGATAGACGTGATTTATACTTTGGAATTACTGAGCCTTCCGTTTACGGGGCCTACAACTTTATTATACGATCCATCGAAAGAGTTAATGAAATATGTAGCATATACCGAAGGAATAAATACCCCTGCCTATGCTTTGATAGAAAACGAAGAAAATATAACCACTCATATAAAACATCTAAAATTCCCCTTGTTTGTAAAGCCCGCAAAAGCCGGGGATAGTTTGGGCATTGATGAAAAAAGTTTAGTAAATAATATTGATGAACTGAAAGCAAAAATAAAGGAGATCATGGAAGAATATAGCCCGTTGCTGGTAGAAGAATACATTAGTGGAAGAGAGTTTACGGTAATGATTGCCGCCAATGCCGATTGTGAAAAAACCGCTACCACATTTAAACCGGTTGAATATATTTTTCCTGCGGGTAATCAATTTAAAACCTATGCTTTAAAAACATCCGAGCTTCACCCAAACGCCAATATTCCTGTTACAGATGGAGCAATTGAACAGCAATTAAGAGAAGCCGCACAAAGAATTTTCAGAAGCTTTAATGGCGTGGGTTACGCAAGGCTCGATTTTAGAATGAATGAAAAAGGAGAATTGTATTTCCTTGAAATTAACTTTACCTGTTCTGTTTTTTATAAGGACGGTTATGAAGGGAGTGCTGACTATATCCTGAAACATGATGGATTCGGACAGGCAAATTTTCTCCGCCATATCATTGCTGAAGGGATGGCAAGGCATCAACGGCAAAAGAAAAAATATATTATGAAAGGCAATTCAATATCTGGCTATGGCATTTATGCTGCCCGGCATATTGAAGCCCATGAGTTGGTTTTTAAGGGCGAAGAACTGGCGCAACGCATGGTAACACGCAATTATGTGGCACAAAACTGGAATGAAAAGGAAAAAGATATTTTTAGAAAATACGCTTATCCGCTCAGTAAAGAAGTTTTTTTGCTCTGGGATTATGATCCTACAGGCTGGGCCCCGCAAAATCACAGTTGTAACCCTAATACAACTTATGAGGGATTAAATGTAACCGCCCTTCGAAAAATTATCAAAGGCGAAGAACTTACCCTTGATTATGCTTCCTTTCTGGACGAAAATATGGAACCTTTTAATTGCCGGTGCGGATCTTCTGATTGCCGGGGCCTTATTACCGGAACCATTAATAATTCGGTAACCGAGAGAGAAACAATGATCCCCGTTTAAACAAATCTACGCTCCTTTTGCTTTAAAAAAACTTCCACATAGAAACTGGTGTAGAAGAATGCAGGGCAAGTAGAAAATCTTAAAAACATAGTAAATGAAACATTATACCTGGCCAGGGATAAAATAGTGATTTTATATTTTACTAAAAAATGGTAAAAGCATACGGGTGCATCCCAAATCCCCGCTCTGGGTTGCCAGCCTTTCATAGGCTTTAATTATTTAAAGGCTCTTTGCCAAGGTTGGCAACCATTCAGGTATGGAGCGATAATTTAGGATGCACCCAGGCATGTTGCTCATACAATAGTGTATTTCTAATTATTACGTGGGAAAAGATCCCCAATGGTATTCGGTACACGAGGGCGATGCAAGGATGCACCACATTGCTTCTTAGCCCGGGCAAAAAATATAAATTGCAAAATCCCGATTATTTCGGGGAAAAATATGCTTTAAACTGCGAAAGGCCAGGAGTTCTGAAATACGAATCACTTTTTTCCCCTTGTGCAGTATAACTATTGGGTTTAACCAAACCAAAGGTAAAATATTTACTGCGGCTGATTTATGGAGCATCCAACGCCAGGGTAAAAACGCCTTACCCAAAAGAAGGTTTGTTTAATAATTGCTCGCCAGCCAGGTGCAACAATTATGTTTCAATCGTTGGTGCAAATAAGAATGTACCAGGAAATGGAATTATTTAATTTTTAAGGCGGATAATATAAACCAGCGAACTGCATGCATCTTTATTCTTTAAGGCATGTAAGTTTGATCTTAATCCATTTAACAGAGCGGCCCCCAAATTGCTTTTCCCGTTTTTGTATCCCTCGCTTAGCAGGGAAATATAGAAAGCATCGAGCCACATAGGCTTTATAGATTCCAGCTTCATCCCATGTTGTTCTACTAATTTTTCCATCGCCGGTGGAGCAAAATGATAGAGATGCCTTGGTACATCATAAGCGGCCCAATACTCCTTATATTGTTGAGCATCCTTAGAAGTATAATTTGGCAAGGCAATCAACGCTACACCCTCCTGCTTCAACAACCGTTTTATCTGATCCATATATTCATGGAGTTGGTGCACATGTTCCAATACATGCCACATGGTAACGGCATCATATTTTTTAGGGGGAAGTTCAAATAATTTTTCGGGGGCATCGGTTTGAAGGCCATATTTATCCATGCAGATCTTTCTAGCCCCAGCATCTGGTTCCAGGCCTGTTACCGACCAGCCGGTTGAGAAAGCCTTGTGAACAAATGCACCTGTACCGGCGCCAATGTCGAGCAATGTACCTGTTTGCAAATTATTGCCCAGGCTGCGTTTCACCAGGTTCATCTTCCAGTTGAGCGTATAGTTCCGTGCTATCTTATACGCTTTATTTACCAGCCCTTTTTCAGTATCCGTATGAGATATATAAGTATCCGATTGGTAATAGGGGTTAATAGAATTTTGATCTGGAATATGCTGGGTAAAACGAATTGTACAATCAGTGCATTCCCATATATCAAATACTTCATTTGACACTGTATAATCTTTGCAAGCCAATACTTTTCCGATAGAATTACTATCGCAACAGGGGCAGTTGGTCCTGGTTATTATTGAGGCCATTTGGTTTTATAATTGGTGGCAAAAATACAGTTTGCCGGCTACAAATTGTTTTAAGCAATATTTTGCAGGAAAAGGCCGCGGCTCATTCCTCCAAAATATTAATTAGCCGGGAATATCGAATGTCTTTGGATAAGAATAATCTTAATTCCAGAAGAGGCTATCATAAATATAAAACTCCTGACCTGGCAATGATAAGTTCATTTTTATTCGCAGTCTTAAAATCCGGTTTATTGCACTAAAGTACACGGGTAATCCTACAAGCCACGGCTGATGTTCGCTAATTTACAACGTGGGAAAAGTTCCACAATGGTATTCAGTACAAGAGTACCCAAATAAGCTGAGGCTGATGTTTCGCTAATAATCCCGATGCATCGGGAGGAAAAATTTACAGGTCATTCATTTTCAAAGGGCGAACTGTTTTATAAAGGGAGACATAATTTGAAGACCCTGTTTTGCCCCCGGCCCTCCCGATGAACCGGGACAGGCTTTCCCGAAAAATGCCGAAAGGTCGGCACAGGTCGGGAGGTACCAAAAGGGGAGGCCTTCTGCCAGTTCATTAACTGGGCCTGATGAACCGCCCAGTATAACGCAATTAAAGTTCCCCAATGGTATTCAGTATAAGAGGGCGATGCAACGATGATGCCATGAAATACTTCAGCCCGGACAACAAAAAAAGAATGGTTGTATAGAAGGGCGTCCCGATACGCATACGCTATCGGGATTATCAACGCAACCCTGCCTGACTGTGTCAAGCAGACAGGGATGATGCCCATAGTTTCACAGCCCGGACAAAAAAAGTATGGTTGTATAAAATTGCAAAGCCACAGAAGCTTAATCAGGGTTTCATTGCCGGGCCCAAAAAAAAGCTTGCACCTAAGTGTGCGGCATACCGTAAGTTCTGAAATGCAAAGAACTAATAATTTTAATAACATTCCATTTTCGTAAATTCGGCATTAAGTATCCATTACGGCCTTTGCTTAATAAAACTATTACCATGCACCATTCAGACTCATTTCAGTTTGCATCCGATTTCATTAACTATACAAATGCTTCCATCTTTTTAACAGGCAAAGCGGGTACCGGCAAAACTACTTTTTTAAAACACTGCAAGGAAAATGGAATAAAAAATACCGCCATCGTTGCGCCAACCGGAGTAGCCGCAATGAATGCGGGAGGCACTACCATCCACTCGTTTTTCCAGTTGCCTTTTACCCCTTACATACCCATGGGCAAGGGCTTTGACGGCAATAATGGCGTAAACGATAAAAATAGTTTATTAAGCAGGCTTCGTTTAACCAATGACCGCAAAGATGTAATGCAAAAACTGGAATTACTGATCATTGATGAAATAAGCATGGTGCGTTGTGACGTGCTTGATGCGATTGATGCCGTGTTGCGGCATGTACGAAGCCAGTATTCAAGACCGTTTGGCGGGGTACAGGTATTATTGATTGGTGATATGTACCAGTTGCCCCCTGTTGTCAGGGATGAAGAATGGCAGATACTTTCGCCCTGGTATAAAAGTCAGTATTTTTTTAACAGCCATGTAATGGAAAGCCTGCCGCCGGTGTATGTAGAACTGGATAAAATTTACCGTCAAAGCGATCCGTTGTTTATAAATGTGCTGAACCAGGTGCGTAATAATGAAATGGACCAGGAAGGGTTTGAACTATTGCATAGCCGTTACCTGCCTGCATTTAATCCTGCGAAAGAGGAAAATTATATTACGCTTACTACACACAATAACAAAGCGGATGCGATTAATTTCAAGGAGCTAAACGATTTAAACGGTACGCTGCACAATTTTAACGCCTTGATTGATGGAGAGTTTTATGAAAAATCTTACCCTGCCGATATTCAGTTGAAATTAAAAGTGGGCGCACAGGTAATGTTTATAAAAAATGATACGGAAAAGTTCCGAAGGTATTTTAATGGTAAGATTGGCGTAGTAGAAAAAATTGAAGATGAAAAGATAAAGGTATTGTGTAATGGCGATAGCACACCTATTGAAGTAAGAAAAGAAAAGTGGAAAAACATCCGGTACGTTGTTGACAAAGCCACCAACAAAGTAGAAGAAAACGAGATCGGTTCTTTTACCCAGTTTCCGCTAAGGCTGGCCTGGGCCATCACCATACACAAAAGCCAGGGGCTTACTTTTGAAAAAGCCATCATTGATGCCGGAGAAGCTTTTGCCCCGGGGCAGGTTTACGTTGCGTTAAGCCGCTGCACCAGCCTGCAGGGAATGATACTGCATAGCCGTATCAACAATAATAGTTTGCATAGTGATTACCGTATTACTTCTTTCGCGAAAACACAAAAAACTTCCGCTGTACAAATACAAATTTTACAGGAAGCCAAACACCAGTTTCAGACAGAGGAAATAAAAAAGCTGTTTGATTTTTCGGAACAACAAGTCAATGCAAAAGCGGTTTTATCATTTGTAGCAACGGAACAAACATCATTTAATAAAGAGGCGTTACCATCAATAGAACTGATACATGCTTCCATCGCGAATATGGAGGCCATCGCAAAAAAATTTGAACCACAATTAAATCAAATACTTGAACAGCAGGAACTGCCTGAAAATAATGAAGCGCTGCAAAAGCGCCTGATAGCTGCCGCCAATCACTTTGTACCTGAATTGGAAAACGTAAAAAATGAAATTAATAAATGTCCTGCTGAAACCGATAGCAAGATAACCGCCACTGATTTTAATAAATTATTATTGGATCTGTATGGCGCTATTTGTTTACGGTTACATTTATTAAGAGGATGTACAAACGGGTTTAATGTAAATAATTATTTACAACACAAGAGAACATTTATAAAACCGGTATTATTTGCCAATGCCTATGCAGGAAAATCAACGCATGTAAAAACGAATAGCCCACATCCTGAATTATATAAATTGCTGCGTAAAAAAAGAGATGCCCTTTGTGAAGAAAAAAATAGCCCCGTTTACTTAATCGCCGGCAGTATTACATTGGAAGAAATGGCATTGTACCTTCCCCAATCTTTTGACGAGCTTAACCGTATCACCGGGTTTGGCCTAGTTAAAACCAAACAGTTTGGCGAAGCTTTTTTAACCATTATCAGGGAGTATTGCGGACAACACGGCCTGCATACCAATATTGAAGCAAAGCCGGTAAAAGTAAAACGAAAAGAAAGAGATACTGAAATAAAAACGGATACAAAGACTTCAAGTTTTAATTTATATAAAGAAGGAAAAACTATTGAAGAAATCGCTAAGGAAAGAAATATGTCTGTAGTTACAATTGAGGGCCATCTATCCTATTTTGTTGGTATCGGTGAAATTGATATTAATAAAATCCTTTCCCCTGATAAACAGGACCTGATAAAATCCGCGATTGAAAAGTTTGGAAATTCAAGCAATAAAACATTGAAAGAAAATTTACCCGACAATATTTCTTATGGTCAAATCAGCATGGTAATCGCTTTTTTAAAAGCCGTTATTTAGGTTGGGTAATAAAAATAGGTTAATCATTTATACCGGGAAATATGTCAAAAAAAAACCAGGGTAGAAACCCCGGTTATTTTTAATCCGTACCCTATGAAAACTAACGTTAATAAAATCTTATTATGAATCCCCTCGTGATTGACTGCTATTTATCCGTAAACATTTCGTTGAAAAATTATTTCACAAAATATGCCAAAGTTGTAAAACCTGCACAGATAAAGGTTTCAGAAAAATTAGCGGGGGTAATCCGTCCAATAACCGGATATTTTTTCCGGTTTGTGGAATAGTTGAACGCCAGGCAATAATGAATCAGGAATAAAATCTTATGAGCAAACCAAAATAATTATCGTTCCACCCTTCCACTATTTCTTCATAAGCTTCATCGGGTATATTGGTATGCAGCAATTCCGCTGATGTGCCCTGTTTATTTGGATGAAGTTTTATGGTTACAATGGACTCCTCGTCCTGGTCCCCGAAATACCATTGCTGAACGATTTTTTTTCCTTCTTCAAATGCAAGGTTTTTGCCAACAATACTTCCCTCCCATAAAGAAAATTCACTTCCGGGTTCGGCGCTCATTTCCGCTTCTTCGCCTGTCCATAATTGAATAGTGGCCGGAAGCGTTAATGCAAGATATACCTCTTCGGGTAAAGCCGGGATGATGTAGTATTTTTTAAAGTCTTTCATATTTATCTATAGTTACATAAAGATAAAACCTTTTTACTATTCGCGGTAAATGATACCGGAGAAGGGTATTAAAAGTGCTACCTTGCCCCGTTCAACCAACAAAATGAATAACCAATTTGATTTACTGATTGATAGTTACCTGCACGATAGGGTAGGAATTGACACCGGCTTTTTAAATGAATCTTTGTCGAAAGGCTTACAGCAAAATATACTACAATTACAAAGGGATGAAATGATGACTGCCGCAGGCATAGGGAATGAAGAGGTGAAGGATTCAAAACAAAAAATGAGGAGTGATAAAATTTATTGGATGGATAAAAACCATGACAATATTTACGAGCAGGAATTTTTACGACAGATAGATGATTTTATTGAATACCTGAACCGGACCTGCTATACCGGAATTAATGGTTATGAATTTCACTATGCGGTTTACGAAGAAGGCAGCTTTTATAAGCGGCATAAGGACCAGTTTAAAAATGACAGCAACCGAAAATATTCGCTCATTAATTATTTGAATGAAAACTGGCTGGAGCAAGACGGCGGTCAATTATTAGTATATCAAAATGATGTGATCCAAAAAATTTTACCCCAATCACAAACAGCCGTATTTTTTAAAAGCGATGAAATGGAACATGAAGTAACAAAGGCCAACCGAAGCAGAATGAGTATTACCGGATGGTTGAAGCGGATGTAGTGTTGCTTTTATTATTAGCAAAGCCGCTGCCCGCCGCTGTTTCAAACTTTAAGTTTAGTTACAAAAAACCTGGAGTGGAAGACTCGCCAGTGAAAACTTCCTCCCCTAATATTCATGCACGAACGTTTTATTTTGTATTACAACTGAATGGCCAGTTCGGCGAATGGCAAACAATGAATGTGGGAACTGTTTATCCTGATAAATAATTTCGGCTTTTCTTTTCCATTAACATCTTTGCCGAAGGCTTGGGTTGGCTGAGTACAATGCACTTAACTTTTGATTTCGTTTACTCAAACAGTTAAAGTTCGGATCCCCTTGTCTTTCTCAGTTTAAAGTGTATGCTTTTCCCGAAATAATC
>JANOTW010000221.1:0-1580 GCA_031416575.1 Ferruginibacter sp. | reverse complement strand
AATTCCTTGTCAAACGCCCCTCCAAAAACCGAAGTGTCAAAATAAAATCTTTGCATTTTGTCAATTTATAATTTCTGCTGTAAAGATAATATTTCTGGCTGTACTATTTATGAAGTGTCAAAACGCATAGCACACAACATTTTGCATTGGCGATGGCTGGGAATTTTAAAACCGTCTGCCCGGCACCAATGCCTGGATTGTTTTAAAAGTTGAAGATAACAACAAAAAGCCAAATTGAAAACGTCAGCCGGAACTGCTGCTGACAGCGGACTGTAGCCGAAGTTTACAACGTCATGCCCCGCTTGCAGCAATACAATGTTACAAGCCGGTGCGGAGTTTAAAAGCGGTAACAAATAATGTAAGGGCATACTGCCGGTTTTTGTATTTGTACTCTTTTCAACCAAGTTAGAGAGGCGCTCCTGGCTACTAAGTGCCTACAGTAAAGGAGCAGTGGCACTCTGCAAGGCGTCGGTCAACAAACAATAACCAAAAGCCCCCCATTAACAGTTTTTTAACGGGGGGCTTTTGCTGGGGGCTTTCGGCTATTGTTCTTAATGTTGTGTGTAGTGCATGTAAGTCATGCCCCAACAGAGAGTATTAAATGCTGCCCAAATCCATCTCTAACTATTCTCATAAGAGTTGAAAGTCTTATGTCACTAGCATCGTTTTCAATTCTGGAAATGTAATTTTTTGTCGTACCACATTTTTCAGCAAGTTGCCCCTGTGTCATGTTGTGCTTGTGTCGCATTTCTTGAAGCATAACACCCAACTTAAAAGTTTCGTAACCTTCCTCAAAGTTGTCTCTTTTTTTAGAACCTCTTTTACCATATTTTTGGTCTATAAAAACTTCAAGATCAACTAATTTATTTTTGTTTGTCTTCATAATATTTTGTTTTTAATTTTTCTGCTCTCTCAATTTCCGACTTTGGTGTTTTCTGTGCCTTTTTTTGAAAACCATTTAAAAGAATAACCAATTGTCCCTCGTCAAAAAAGCAAAATATTCTAAAATTATTGTTACCTGAGCTTACCCTTATTTCATACAGTCCGTCAGAACCTTCCATATGTTTTAGGTATGTCTGCGGTACAAGTTGAATGTCCCTGATTAAACGTATTGTCCATAAGATACGGACTTGAACTTTCTGGGTTTGCTTATTAAAAAAATCCCAAAAATCATTGCCGTAAACTATTAAACTGCGTATTTGTCCTTTAAAATCGTCCACCAAACAAAGTTACCTATTTAGGTAATACTGTCCAAATTATGTTGTCAGAATTTTGAAAGAATGAAGAACCCTGCCTGTGGTGCTGTCGCCCCGCATTGATGCAACATCCGCTATCCGCAACAAGGCATCACCATAAAATAAAAAGTATAATAAAAATGGATGTAGAAAAACTTACCGGAAAACAACCGTTCCACCAGCAATCATTGGTGGGTAAGGGCAGCTATGTGCCAGGCCCCAAACATAGCTATAAGGTAGTGGCCGGTTTTTATAATTGTACTCCTTCCAAGCAAGTTAGAGAGGCGCTCCTGGCTACTAATTGCCTACAGTAAAGGAGCAGTGGCACCCTGCAAGGCGTCGGTC
>JANOTW010000220.1:0-8226 GCA_031416575.1 Ferruginibacter sp. | reverse complement strand
CAAATTCTTAAAAAGATTTTATTCCGGGAGGTAACCCCTCAAAAAGATTGAATGATCCCAACAAAACCTGCTTCGGCTGGTTTTAAAAAATGCTACTTCCACACGCTATGAAAAACCAATAGCTGTGGAAGTTTTTCTTTTAGGTATGCCGCTGTTTTCCTTTTAAATTATTTGCCCCACCCGCATCCCCGGCCGCCCGGGTAAACTTTTCAGTTGGGGGCAATATTTTCCATGTCGGAAAGCCCTGACAATGCTTTGTTATTCTTCCTGACCGTCCGGTAGCCTATACAGCTTATTATACACCGGCTACCAACTCAACTTTAGAATTAATTGATTAATATGCGGTATAAACCGAACAGCAATTCTTATAAAACAGTATTATGAAAATGAAATTATACCCATCTATTGTATTGGCCCTTTGCACCTCTATTTTGCTTACAGCAACAGGCTATTCCCAGATTGGCAAGCGGTTTCTATCCGAGCGTAAACTGGTAAAAGATACTTTAACGGGTACAATCCTTACGTTTCTTACCAGTACGCCTACCGGTGATTCAAAAATCTATCAAACGCACAACCAGTGGACTTCCGATGGACAATGGCTGATATTCCGATCGGGGCGGGTACCTGGCGAGGCAATGGCGGTAAATGAAAACACGGGAGATATGGTGCAGGTTACCGAAGGCGGTTACACCGGCATGCTCAACATCGCAAGAAATTCCATGAAACTGTACTTAATGCGAAACCCCGATACAGCCAGGCGCAGGAATGCTGACACAGTCAGGCAGCGTTCTGATGTTTCTTTTCAAATCATTGAAGTTGACCTTGCCAAACTTTTTGCCGATAGTAAAGCCGGAACATTAAAACCTGCCACCGTTTATCAGCGTGTCTGTGGTATCACACCGCCATCACTGGGTGCCGGTGGCGACATGGCGCTTGATGGCGCGGAGGATTGGGCATACTTCCGGGTTGGCCGGACAGAGGCAGTTAAACACCTGAAGGCAGATACGAAAACCGCTGATAATTTCGGGCCCCGGAATATGGGTGCCGGGCCATCGGGGCTGGCTGGTATGAATATTAAGACCGGAGAGATTAAATACATAGTTTCTGTTCCGTTTCAGGTGGGGCATATTCAAACCAATCCATGGGTTCCGGGCGAGATTGTTTTCTGCTGGGAAACCGGCGGCAAGTCACCGCAACGCACCTGGACCGTAATGGCTGATGGCACGGGCTTGCGTCCACTTTATCCCGAATCGGAATATGAGTGGGTTACGCATGAAGCCGTCATCTCAAAAGATGAAGTTGCTATCGCTATTATGGGGCACCGGAAAATATCAGGCGCCAACAGTGGACCTGTTGCTGCGGGAACGCCCGTTAGTGGCGCAAATCCAGGCCAGGAAACCGCCTGGGGGCCTTCAGGCACAAGAGAAAAACCAACCGGGCTGGGAATTGTCAATCTAAGAACAAGGGAAATGACTATTGCCGGACAAACACCTGCCGGCAGTGGCCTTTGGCATGTTCATGGGTCATCAGATGGACGATGGGCTGTGGGAGACGATTTTTCACGCAACATTTATTTGATAGACCGGCATACAAGGGAAATGATATTGCTATCCGCTGGCCATAAGCAAACTGCGGCAGACCATCCGCATCCTACTTTCAGTCCGGATGGTACAAGGGTTCAAATTCAGTCGGCAATGCTCTCGGCGGATAACCGTTCCATGAATATTTGCATTATCCCGGTGCCTGCAGCCTGGCTGAAGCGGACGTACTTTGATAATGCCAGGTAAAACATAATAATAGCCTGAATGCACAGAAAAAAAATGATTTTCTAATTTGGCCTTAGCCTTAACCAGACGCCGGTGGGCTTATATGGCTTCTGCTATACAACCATGTTTTTTTTGTTGTCCGGGCGAAAGAGTTTCAATTAGGCATCGTTGCGTCGCCCTCGTGTACTGAATACCATTGGGGAGCTTTAATTGCGTTATATGTTCGACGCATCAAATTTCTTCGTCCCGTAGGGACTTAATATCGGTAGCCAGAAAAAAAATACATTCATAACCCCGTAGGGACGTGATAACATTCCAGGGTTTTTTAAATTTCCCACTGTCCCTAAATTCTTTATATCACGTCCCTACGGGGTTTTTTGAAATTATAATAACCTGTATTTCTACCAATATCCCGTCCGCCGCGGCGGGTTAATAGTGAACATTGATTTATTGTTACCGGAAATCCGCAATTTATAAATGTACATACCTACCGCCGTAACAGGACTCTATTCTACCGCATACTGGGCAATTTTTCCTCCCGGTGCACCGGGATTATTAGCGAAACATCAGCTCCGGTTTATTTGGGTACTTTTTTACCGAATACCATTGGGTAAAGATGCCCAATTGTATGCCTTTGAACCGGGTACCGGTTAAAATACGGGATAGGCTGTGGCAACGATACTTAATTGAAAAGCAATGCCTGTAAACAAATTTTATCCTTAACTACCCGGCATTGAATTACACATTGTTTAAATAAAAAAGCGGTAAGTTTTTTATGCTTTACCGCTTTTGGGCACTCCTATTTTTATCGCTATTTTTTGCCGCCTCTTTGCCTTGTCGCCATAATATCCCTGTCAAATAGGTACAGGCCGCTTTTATCCTCACCGATCAATTCTAATTTGTCATTTAAAATGCGGGCGCTCTTTTCTTCTTCTATTTGCTCACTCACATACCATTGTAAAAAATTATGTGTCGCATAATCTTTTTCTACCAGTGTCAGGTCAATCAAATCATTGATACTGTTTGATACCGATATTTCCTGGTTTAAAAAATCTTCAAACATATTTTTCAGGCTTTTAAATGTAATGATGGGTTGCTCCAGTACAGGCACTACCGCAAAACCGCCCCGTTCATTTATAAAGCGCATCAGTTTCAACATGTGTACCCGTTCTTCCTCGCTTTGAATAAAAAAATATTCAGCCACGCCTTCCAGGCCGGGTTGTATCTCAGCCCAGCTTGCCATGGCCAAATAAGATTGTGATGAAGCCGCTTCCAGTTTTACCTGTGTATTTAACGCTTCCTGCATCGATTTTGATAACATAGCTGTAGTTTTTTACAAATTTATAAAACTCATTCCAAAGAATTCAATTATTCAATGATCTTTTCTTCCCGGGTTAATTGCCCGGCTTCATTAATTCCTTCAATAGTTACGCGAATTTTTTTACAATTATCACTGTTAAAAAACGGGATGGTTACCCGCCTGGTGTTTTTATCAAAGTGTAAATTGGGGTTCCAGTAAAGTGTGGTGCGGTAATCTTTCAGTTCTGGTTCAGGGTTTTTTTCGTAATCGGGTGAATAAAATTCCTTGATAACCGAGTATCCATTAATTAAAGTAAGCGGCAATCCTTTTATCTGTGAGTTATCACTTGCGCCCTTTTTGGTATAAATAGCGATGGCACCCCCGGAACCACCACCTGCGGCGCCAAAAAACGGTGGCCGAAATACTTTGATCATGGCCACATCATTCATATTGATGGATTGCAAGTTACTCACATCGGTATTCACTTCATTTAAGAAAAAGCTGGTGGGGCTGCCCCGCCAGGTAGCGCCACCAGCGCCTGAAGTAGAAATTTGCAAACCAGCTACCTTACCTTGTAAATAAGCCAATATGCTGATTGCTGATTTCGCAAAAGGATCATCTTCGGTGGTAAAAGTATAGCCATCGCCACCACTAAAAAAGCCCGATGTATATTCCTCGTCCAATTTTTCTTTTAATGATTTTTGCCTGGTCCTTACTTGTACCGTTTCAAGCGTTTTTATTCTATTGCTTTCAATTTGATTGCGCTGCAAACTTGCCATGGTACTGTTTTTTAGTACAATTACACTGTCCGTTTTTTCAGGTGCGTACAAGCCTGAAAGCATGGATATGGATTGAGCCGGGGCCTTTATAAAACTATTTCGAAAAGAAAAACTGGCCGATGTAGTAAGGGTTTTATCTTTATCATTGTTCAGTTGATAATACATTTTAGCGGTATCAAAAAAATACAAGCCATCCTGTAAAAATTCCCCCTGCCCATTGAAAGGCATACTATAAATATTACTCCCGCCATTCTTGGTTTTTAAGATCCCAGTCAATTCCTTCTGATACAATAATGCTTTCGATAACCCCAATATTTTGCCACTGATGGAAAGGTAATTCTCCGGGAGATTTTTTATAACAGGCCAGTTTCCCGCTAACACATCCTCCCATTTAAACCGTCGCCAGCCATTGGTCATCATTACCAGGTTCAGGTGTTGCTTAACCGAATCCGCATCACCTGAAAAATAATAAGCCGGGTTGTAAACATATCCCTTTAAATCGCTGCTTAATAAAAGCTGCGAATAAATACTTTCTTCATTTTTGGTAACCGGGTTAAGGCCGGCATCCGTAACGGAAATAGATAAAGTGGATAATAAAACATCGCCTACATCAATCTGTAAAGTATTGCGGCCCCGTTTGCCAAGGTTCTTTTCTCCTGAATGCAGATCGGTTATAAAGAAATAATTTTCGTGATTGATGAAAACAATGCGTTCGGCAACCGGTAACCGGGCGGCATTGAAAACCGTTATCTGCAGCACGCCACTGGGCATGCTATCTGTTTCGATGGGTGCGGTAATGCTGTTTTTTTTGGCCATGTTTATTCTTGCACTATATACCATACGCTGTTGCATTTGAGCTACTACATGAAAAGAAGTATAATCAGCTTCTGCACTATCAGTCCTTGTAAGCGTGTAATTCAGTTGATTGCCTTCGAGGTGCGTACTTAGTACCATGCCTTGTCTTTTGGCCGCAGGTAATTCCGTTTCATGCTGTATGCCTTTTTTATCTTTCCATATAGCCTTATATTTTTCTCCGGCTAACGGTTGTAAAATGAAGAAACCCATACCATCATGTATAGACGAAAACGAGGTTATTTTTTTGCCCTTCCCATCCAGGATGTCGCCTTTAATAACAATGGGCTCACCCTGGCTGTCGGTAGCTTTAAATGCAACCTCCGAGGAGATAGCATTTACCAGGTCGCCACCTTCGGGAAAAAATTGCACGCTATAAGTTACAACGGGTGGTAATTTTTTAGCGGTGCCTTTGGCGGGTATTATTTGTATGGGCTTTAAATACAACAGGGAAGAATCGAAATTCAACATCCAGGAAGTGTAGGCTCTTATAAACAGGCGGGAAGCTCGTACCGTATCAGGCAAATCAAAACCGGAGGCTGCACCGGATTGCAACACCGGCATCATTTTTCTTTGCAGCACAGCGCCCTTATCATCCAGCAATTCAGCATACATTGTTTTACTGATTGCCCGGGGAAGGTTATCGGCAGCGAGGTACGCTTTAAACCAGATGGTTTCCCCGGCGTTATAGTAAGCCTTATCTATGTGCAAATGAATTTTTTCCTGCGGGTATTTGGCGCCTAATATATTTACCAGGGAATCAATGTGCTGGGCATGGATACAATTGCAGGTAATAGTTAGCAGTAGCAGGGATACAATATTTCGGTAAAGCTTGTTTTTCGTCATGGAAGCAAGTACTGTTTTTTAAAGCTACAAAGTAAGTGATTGAAAGCGGAAAAATCAATTGCCGGGTGCTAAATTGATGATAAATAATGAACTTGTTTTTTAAGGATATGGGATAAACAAACAGGCACCTGTGTTTCCGGTTGATTAAAAAAACTTAAGCCCGCAACCGTTTATTGCTATTATCATTATTGCCGGCTACTTCCGTGGCGGATGTAGCTCATCCACACCTATCCTGTTAATATCTTCATCCAGTGCATCTGGTTTTTTATCCAGCACCGCTTTAATAAACAAGTAACCACCAAAGGCGCAACCAAGGGCCAGCGACATAACAGCCATCAAATTATCTTTTACTAAAATATCCTGCCCATAAATTCCTACTGCCAGTATTACTCCAATAGTTTCCGCAACCAGCCAGGCCAACACGGTATAAAATTTCCATAGACCAGGTTTTAACCCTTTCTGAATGGCTAAAATTCCCATCTTTTTGCAAAGAAAAAAAAGCGCTATAATATCAAACATTCGTATTGCTATTTTTCTGTTTAAAAATCTGTTTCCCATTTATTAATTTTTCGGCCCCAACCTGGGATACACACATTTCTTCAGGGTTGCTTTCAAGGTATCAAACCAACCAATGCAAATATAAAATAACCGATTTTATTTATACCAACCGTACTCATCGCCAACAAAAAACCGAAGCCATGCCTTCACGGTTTTCGCAATTTTTTGAACATCTTTCATACCAAATCAATATCAAAATTCACGAGCTGCACAAAATCACTCATTCTTTCATCTATATCTTTTTTGGTAATTTCCTTCATCCGTATCGGTCCAAATTTTTCCACGCAAAAACTAGCCAGGGCGCTGCCTACAATAATGGCGGTTTTCATGTTTTCAAAACTAATATCCCCCGTTTTGGCAAGATAGCCGATAAAGCCCCCGGCAAAGGTATCCCCTGCACCGGTTGGGTCAAATACATCTTCTAACGGCAGGGCCGGAGCGAAAAAAACATGATTTTCATGGAATAACAATGCGCCATGCTCGCCTTTTTTAATAACTAAAAATTTAGGCCCCATTTCCAATATTACCCTGGCCGCTTTTACTAACGAGAACTCCCCGCTTAATTGCCTTGCCTCGGCATCATTGACCATCAATACATCAATTTTTTTCAACACTGCTTTTAAATCATCCAATGCTATGTCCATCCAAAAATTCATGGTATCCATCGCAATCAATTTGGGCCTTGCTTTTAATTGATTGATCACACTCAATTGTATATTGGGCGATAAATTTCCCAGCATTAAAAACTCCGCACCCTGGTAGCTATCGGGTACCACCGGGTTAAAATCCGCCAATACATTCAGGTCGGTTACCAGGGTATCCCGGTTATTCATATCAAGGTGGTATTTGCCACTCCAGAAAAATGATTTTTTATCCGGTACCACTTCCACACCTTCCAATTGTACACCGCGTTTTTGCAATTCGGCCAGTTCTTCGGGTGGAAAGTCGTAACCGATAATTGAAATTTGCTGAATAGGGGTTACAAAATGACTGGCTGCATAGGCTACATAAGTTCCCGAGCCACCTATAATTTGATCCACTTTTCCAAAAGGGGTTTCTATGGCATCAAAAGCCATGGTACCAACTGAGATTAAAGACATGATATTTTGTTTAATTTTACCAACGGGAAAGCTGGAATTTATTTTTTAAAATTGGTGCAAAAGTAGTGGTTTACGCAGTGGTTTAGCGAAGTAGCATTATTTTTATATTGATTTCATCAGGTATCGCAACAACAGTTACGAAAAAAATTGAAAATTATGCTGGTACAAATACATCCGGAAAATCCGCAGCCCCGGTTGATTAAACAGGTAGTGGAATGCCTGAAAGATGGCGGGGTAATTATTTATCCCACGGATACTATTTATGGTTTGGGTTGCGATATTAAACAACAAAAAGCGATTGAAAGAATCTGCAAAATAAAAAACATAGAACCGCAAAAGGCACAACTGTCTTTTATTTGCCGCGACCTCAGCCATTTAAGCGATTATACCAAAAGCATTGATACGCCATTGTACAGGATGTTAAAAAATTATTTACCGGGGCCTTACACATTCATATTACCCGCCAGTAAACAGGTGCCCAAAATTTTGCAAAGTAAAAAAAGCACCATTGGCCTTCGTATCCCCGATAATATTATTTGCCACCATATTTTAGATACCCTGGGTAACCCTATTTTAAGTACCTCATTGCCGGGCGAAATGGTAGAAGACAATACTGACCCGGAAATTATTTATGAAAAATTTGAACACCTGGTTGATTTTGTAATTGATGGAGGTATTGGCGGAATGGTGCCCTCTACGATTGTTGATTGCACCAGTGATGAATGGAACATTGTAAGACAGGGGCAGGGGGAATGGGCGGCGTAGGGGGCTGTGGAGGATATAAAGTAAATAGGGTAAATAAAGTACGCATGTTTCACTAACTTATTTTCTTGCCTTGCGGTTTACAATTTTGTGTGGCGGAATTTTATTTAAGAAAATCGCTTACCTGGCGTTGTATAAATTTTTTAACCGATTTCCATGTTTGCCCTTTCAGGCTTTTGGGGTCTTCGCTTTCATCAGCATCGTCAAAATAAATAATTGCCTGTGGTATGGTTATTAAAAGATTTTGTTCGGGAAACTTTGTT
>JANOTW010000219.1:0-4898 GCA_031416575.1 Ferruginibacter sp. | reverse complement strand
CAATGGTATTAAGTACAAGAGGGCGATGCAACGATGATGCTCATTGCTTCTCTGCCCGGACAAAAATTTTTACTCACTTTTTTATCCCTTGCGCAGTATAATATCAATTATCTCATTATCAATTATCCCATTATCAATTATCCATTATCAATTATCCCATTATCAATTATCCATTATCCAATTATCAATTTTCAATTTTCTCATTTGTATGTTTTGCCCTATTTTTGCCAAAATTATTTAAACAATGGAAACCACAAAAAAATCTACCGGATTATATTGGATACTTTTTTTCGCATCATTAGTTGCTTCTGTTATTGTTTACAAAGTTGGCGGTGGTTATTCTTCCATGGTATTGCCATTCAATATTACTTTTTTTGCCAAGGCTTTGGATTTGATGTAATCCATTTTTACACATGCATTTTATTGCTTGAGACTATTAATGATAGTTGAAAATTCGGTCGCCACCAGTGAGGCCCCGCCTACCAATCCCCCGTCCACATCCGGTTGCCCAAATATCTCTTTTGCATTCGAAGCTTTTACACTGCCACCATACAATATGGAAATGCTATCCGCCACCTCGTTGCTAAATTGGGTGGCTATTACACTTCGTATATGCGCATGCATTTCCTGTGCCTGTCCACTACTGGCGGTTTTACCGGTACCAATGGCCCAGATGGGTTCGTAAGCTATTACAAATCCTGTCAGGTGCTCCGCCGTTAAATGAAATAAGCTTTCCTTCAATTGATTTTCTACATAACTGTTTTGTGAACCCGCTTCCCTTATAGCTAAAGCTTCTCCACAACAAAAGATGGGTTTTATTCCATAATCGAAACATATATTTACCTTTTCAGCAAGTAACGCATTCGTTTCATTAAAATATTCCCTACGCTCGCTATGGCCAATTATTACATAAGGCACACCAATGCTTTTCAACATTTCCGCACTTACCTCACCCGTATAGGCGCCGGACGCCTTGCTATAGCTATTTTGTGCCGCCACCAATACATTTTGCCTGCCATCTATTTTATTTTTTATATTAATCAGATAGGGGAATGGAACCCCAAAAACCGCTTCCTGGTCCTGGTGTAATTCAATTGGGCCTGAAAGTATATCACTGATTAAAGTTTCTGCCTGTTGAAGTGTAAGGTTCATTTTCCAGTTTGCCGCGGCAATTTGCTTTCTCATATCGTTTGTTTATTATTGAGTATAAAGTTGTTTTAATATTTCTTTTTCGTTTTCAGTAATGATCTTTCCCTTCAATTTTTTCCAGTTACCAATATCCTGCAATATTTTCCCGAAGGTATATCTTTCTTTTCCCCAGGTAAAATCGGCTACGAATTTTGGCGGGAAATATTCTCCGAAAATATTACAACAAACACCTATCACGGTACCAGTATTGAAAGAAGTATTGATGGCGGACCTGCTGTAATCGCCCATTAGCAAACCACACTTTAATCCAACGGATAAATAATCATTGGCTGCATTACTCCAAACTTTCACTTCGCCAGCGGAATTTTTTACGTTCGAATTGGTAGTGCCTGCTCCCAAATTGCACCACTCGCCTATTACACTATCGCCCAGGTAACCATCATGTGCCTTATTGCTGTAACCAAACATAACGGAGTTTTTTATTTCTCCCCCTACAGTACAATATGGCCCAATAGTAGTGGCCCCGTAAATTTTACTACCCATTTTCAAAATTGCCCCTTCACACAAAGCAAAAGCGCCCCGTATCATGCAGCCTTCCAGTACCTGTGCGTTTTTCCCAATATAAATGGGGCCTGTTGAGGCATTTAAAATGCCGTGTTCAACAACTGCTCCATCCTCTAAAAAAATATTTTCACCGCCAATTACTTTATTGGTGGATGATACAGGCTGTGAAACCCTTCCTGAAGTAATCATTTCAAAATCCTTCCTTAGCGCCCAATCATTGTACTGAAATATATGCCAGGGATGATGGAGTGTTTTCATCCTATCACTGTCCATTATTAAAATACCTTCATCATTTGGTTTCACAATCGGGTTTAATATCCCATCCAGCCATTCTTTGGTTGGAATTATATTTGCTTCCAATATAAAAGATGATCCATTTTCAGAACCCGGGTTGTCAGTTAAAAATGCTGCTACATCATTATATATTTGAAACAGGGGAAAATACGCCCATTTCTCCCTAATCGTTAAAATGCCAATCCGTATATCGGCAGCATGTCTTGTAGCTGTAAAAGGATACAGGTTTTGCTTTGCTTTCGTATCATCAAGAATTATTTTCACTGGCTAAAAATACTCTAAAAAAATGGTTGTGTAGAGACAAGGCATGCCTTGTCTCTACACCGTTGGATATGCGGCTCACAAATCAAACATCAAAAAATCAAACATCAGGCATAATTAGATTGTATCACCAAACAAAAATCCCCCCGGAAACCCGGGGGGATTTAAAATATATGCATGAAAAACAAACATTGTAATTTACAAACTCGTTTTCTTTTCGTAACGTTTTTTAAATTTATCAATACGCCCTGCAGTATCTACCAATACATTTTTACCGGTATAAAACGGGTGCGATGTGTTTGATATTTCCAATTTAATTACAGGGTAATCCTTACCATCTTCATGTTTAATGGTTTCATTGGAATTAGCAGTAGAACGACTTAAGAAAGTAGTACCATTACTCATGTCTTTAAAAACTACAAAACGGTAATTTTTGGGATGCAAATCTTTTTTCATAATTGTAAAAGTTTGTGCATGGATTTTGCCATGCTATTTTTTGAGATGCAAATGTAGGGTAAATTGATTGAAAAACGGCGGGATTATATGAAATACACCTTTGCATCCTGCTCATACAAAAGTGTATTTCTAAATATAACGCAATTAAAGTTCCACATTGGTATGCGGTACAAGAGGGCGATGCAACAATGTTCCACATAGCTTCTTAGCCCGGACAACGAACTATAAATAATAGTTCCGTTCATTTGCGAAAGGCCAGCAGTTATTATATACGGATTAGTATTTAGCGGTTGTGCATCATGCATTCCTATTTGGGCAACAGGGGCTTAACCCTTCATATTTGTTTGCTGTAATGCAATCCCCACATTCCAGCTTTTCGATGCCTGTATCACATCCTGCAGGTCATCAATTTTTTTACCCGTTACTCTTATGATGTCATCCATAATGGCTACCTGCACCTTTAGGCCACTATCTTTTATCAGCTTCACGATCTTTTTGGCATCTTCCTGCTTAATGCCATTTCTAACCAGAACTTCCTTTTTTACCACTTTACCGCTTTGGTGAGGTTCCTTGCTCAAATCATAAATTTCCGCAGCCAGCCCCTGTTTCATGCTCCGGCTGATCAGCACGTCTATTATCTGGTTCAGTTTCATTTCACTATCCGCCTCCAGGTTTACTTTAAAATCCTTTTTATTCAATTCTATCACTACATGCGAACCCTTAAAATCGAAGCGGTTGGTTACTTCCTTACTTACGGTATTGATTGCATTGTCAAGTGTTTGCAAATCTACTTTACTGGCAAAATCGAATGATGGCATAAAACGAATATTATTTATGAGATATATGCAAATATAAAAAACACAGCCAATATTGAGCTGTGTTTATTTTTACGGTTGCCAACCTTCAATAGCTTGTTATACTGCACAAGGGCAAAAAAAAGTGATTCGTATTTTAAAACTCCAGCCTTTCGCGGATTAAAGCTTATTTTTTGTCCGGGCTAAGAAGCTATGTGGATTCCCGATGAAAATGCCGAAAGGTCGGCACAGGTCGGGATTTCGAAATACGGCATTTTTTGTCCAAGCTATATTTCCTTGCTCAACATTCTTGCATCGCCCTCTTGTACTGCATACCATTGGGGATCTTTAATTGCGTTATATTTAGAAATACATTTTTGTATAAGCAATATGCCAGGGTGCATCCCAAATTATCGCTCCATTCCCACTGGGTTGGCAACCTTTTTTAATTTCCGCCTTTCACCCTGTTTTGTTCTGTTCCCGCCCCACCTGTTTTTCTTTTTTGTACGCCGTTGATAGGTTTACCAAACCGATACCCAAAGCTGAGCGTAACTACCCTTGAATCCCTCTCCTGGCGGAAGGATGCTTCGGTGCGTTGAAAATTAATTTCACCCCTTGCACGCATTGTATATAATATATCGCGGACATTTAATTTCAATGTTCCCTTGTTTTTCAATACCTGTTTTTGTACCCCTGCATTTAACTGGCCCATCGGTTTAATGATGATCTGGCCTTCGATGCCGCTGCTGCGGTAAAATCCTGATAATTCAGCGCTCCATCCTTTATTGAACTTGAACTGGTTATTGATGTTAACCATGAAGTTACCCGCATTTACATGAACATTTTCCCCGTTCAATAACCCTTTGTAATCATTGTAATTCCCTTCTGTATAAACAATTGCCATCCACCATTTTTCTACAGGTATTTGTGCGCTTAACGATATGCTGGCACTGTTTGCAGAACCAAAATTCCCTTGTTTTACTATCGTGGCATATCCCTTTTGTTCAAAGGTTTCGCTAAACAGGTTTTTAGTATTTGCATAGTTGAAGGTGGTGGTTAAAAACTGGTGATAGGTATGCGACACCTCAAAAGTATGCGCATAAGATGGCTTTAAAAATGGATTGCCTGATCCATAAGTATATTTATCAAGGAAAAACAAGAAGGGGTTCAGGTCTTCATAATCGGGGCGGTTAATCCGGCGGCCATAAGAAAATCCAAATTGATTTTTTTCATTGGCATTGTAGCTTATGAACGTTGTTGGAAATAAGCCTGTGTAGCTTTTCTTAAATGCACTATCCTGGCGTTGCGGGTTGCCGAACTGGCGTCCATTGTAATTTGTATTTTCAAGCCGCAAACCCGCCTGTATGCCCCATTTCTTAA
>JANOTW010000218.1:0-5980 GCA_031416575.1 Ferruginibacter sp. | reverse complement strand
AATTCGTTGCTTTTGCCTCCCTCCCGATGGCAATCGGGACGTAACTCCTGCAACGCCGCTGCTTTTGCTTCTTTCAAAAAATAAGCTTCGCATTTTTTGAATCCCGCCCTTGGCGGGACCGAACCAAAAGAGGCGGCTTATGCAGTTACTGATTTTAACTCGTACCAAAATTCAAACATCAAAATGATACTGGTACCACCTTTGCGAATAAAACACCTAATCCTATTTGATTAATTGTTGTTATTGGGTAAAAAAGGCGACTAATACCTGCGCCAGTCCAATGATGAGGCCAAATACGGCTCCAATAATTTCCAGGAATTTGAATTCTTTTTTTGTTATTTGATTTAAAATATCTTCTAATTTTTCTGAAGAAAAATTGGCGACTTTTTCTGTTACGATTTTTTCAAGATTCAGGTCATGCTGTAGCTTATTCATATAACTTTTCATTAATACCGGGAAAAGAGATTCCAACTCCAGCAAAAAGGCATCTTTCAACTGTAAGATTGTTTTTTCGCCCATAAGCATTGACAACATAGGGAATACATCTTTTAATTTATTGCGAAGGAAATTATCAATATGTGCTTCTATATCGGGCCGTAGCTTTTGTAAATTCTCCGGGTTGATAATTTTTTCTTCTATTTCATCAAATGAAAGCAACTCTTTACTAACTACCTGGCCAAGTTTTTCCGCAATCAGCCGTTGGTTTTTAGGAAAAATACCCTGGATGGTTATTCCCAAAAAACGGATGGGGTTCCTGGGATGAAAAAGCATTTTTATAGCAATCCATGTTGTAATCCACCCGGTAAAGGCGGCAAGTAAAATTGTAATGATAGATCCTGTAATGTTCATATATTATTTGGGGCTGCAAAGAAACGCAATAAATAAGTATTTGGAATGTAATTTTGTTCAGGAATTGTTTTTTGCTATTTTTGCAATCCAATAATAAAAACGGTAGTCGTAGCTCAGTTGGTTAGAGCATCAGATTGTGATTCTGAGGGTCGGGGGTTCGAGCCCCCTCGATTACCCGCTGAAAGAGTTCTGCAAATTGCGGAACTCTTTTAATTTACACAACTTTGCAATTTGTTTTTCAATCATTTCTAAATTTAGTACTCCTTGACCGCCACTGAAAATAAAAGGCCCCAAACCCCAAAGGAAAAAATCGGGATGTTCCAAAAGAGGCAAAAAAACGCAAATTGAATTACCCCCTTTTATTAAAATATACAAGGTTGTCAATGTAAGCCGGCTGATGTTTTTTTACAAATAATGTGGGTAAAGCTCCCCAATGGTATTCAGTACAAGGGTACCCAAATAAGATCGGCTGATGTTTCGCTAATTACAACTCCAAACTTTACAGGTCATTCATTTTCAAATGGCGGACTGCTTTTTGAAAGGAGGCGTTATTTGAAGACCCTGTTTTGCCCCCGGCCCTCCCGATGAATCAGCCTTTTTATTGGCATAGTTTATTTTATCTTTTTTAACCATTATAAGTTATTTTATCTATACTTTATATCCTTAATACTAAAATAAAATATAGCGATAATTTTGCCACAAAATTTTAAATTCGCAAACTCTCTTTTTGAAATAATTTGCTTTGTTTATGATGAATCGCCAAAATTAATTTTAGTTATTTTAAAAAAAAAATTATAAAATCTTAGCATTTACAAACATTTTTATAGAATTAGGTGCATTAATCGCAAAGACCCTGTGGTATTTACTTTCTCTTTTAAATTCGTTGCTTTTGCCTCCTTCCCGATGGCAATCGGGACGTAACTCCTGCAACGCCGCTGCTTTTGCTTCTCTCAAAAAATATGCTTCGCATTTTTTGAATCCCGCCCTTGGTGGGACCAAACCAAAAGAGGCGGCTTATGCAATTACTGATTTTAACTCGAACCAAAATTCTTAGATCAAATCGGGATTAAGAACATGCTTCTTTTGTAAGAAATTGGTTTTTAATGCGTTTGCCCTGCACCAAACACAAATTTGGGAACAAAAATTTTTATTTTTAAACAGCCTCTTAAAAAAATTCATCAGCAATAAGTATCGGTAGGTGTTATCTGCAAAAATCAACTTACCAATCCTGTTTTTTTCAATAGTTTCCTGTTTTCCCTATGATGCATCAATTTAAATACCAAAGCATAAATGGCTGGTAATATTAGCAGTGTCAGAATTGTAGAGGTTATTAACCCTCCTATAACTACAATGGCTAAGGGCTTTTGTGTTTCGCTGCCAATACCTGTTGAAATGGCTGCGGGCAATAATCCGATCATCGCCATTAAAGCAGTCATCACTACGGGGCGTACCCTTGAAATTACACCTTCCCTTATTGCCTCATCCAGGTGCATACCTTCATCCAAATGTTTTCGGAATACCGAAATGAGTATCACGCCATTTTGTATGCATACGCCAAACAAGGCGATGAAACCGATGCCGGCGGAAATACTAAAATTGATGCCGGTTACATGCAGGGCGAGTATGCCGCCTATTAGCGCAAAGGGTACATTCATAATGGTGAGTACCGCATCCTTCACATTGCCATAAGTAACGAATAATATGAGGAATATTACCAGCAGGCACAATGGCACTACCCTGGCCAGGGTAGCGGATGCCCTTTGCTGGTTTTCAAATTCGCCGTTCCAGGTGGCCTTATAGCCGGATGGCAGGGTAATAGCCGCCTCTACCTTTTGCCTGGCATCCATAATGGTACTTCCAAGGTCCCGGCCACGTACAGAAAATTTCACTGCGATGTAACGCATATTATTATCGCGGTATATAAAAGCCGGGCCGGTCAACGTTTTGATATCACTAATTTCTTTCAACGGCACTTTAGCGCCATCGCTGGTAGGAACCATTAAATTTTCAATAGCATCCTGTGTGGCCCGAAAGCCTTTTTGATAGCGTATCCGTATATCGAATTTCCGCTCTCCTTCATACAATTGAGTAGCTGCCTTGCCACCGATGGCCATTTCAATAACCGCATTCGCATCTGCGGTATTTACACCATAAAAAGCCATTTTTTGCTGGTCAAGCTCAATGCGGAATTCCGGCTGTCCTAAATTTCTAAGAACGCCCAGGTCTTCAATCCCTTTTACCTTTTTCAAAACATTCATCACCTTATTGGCCGTGCTGTCCAACACCCCGAAACTGGTACCAAATATTTTTACCGCCATCGCGGCATTTACCCCGGCCACCGCTTCTTCCACATTATCACGAATGGGCTGGGAATAATTATATACAATACCAGGAAATTTTTTCAACTGTACATCCATCTCATCAATCAATTCATCTTCCGTAATCTTTCTCTTCCATTCTTTAGCCGGTTTAAGATCTACCTGTATTTGTACATTGAAAAACCCTTTGGGATCGGTTCCATCATTGGTTCTGCCCACCTGGGATAAAGTTTGATTTACTTCAGGGAATTCCTTGAGTACATCAATCATTTTATTGGAGAAGATATTCGCCTCCGTAAGGGAAACACTCATTGGTAATTCAGCCTCCACCCAAAGTGCGCCTTCATTTAATTCCGGTAAAAATTCCGTCCCTAATAATTTGGCGGAAGCAAATGATAAAACCATTACCACTAAAGCGATGAGGACACTTTTCTTTTGATTGCGATATATGATACTGAATAATTTACCCACTCCCTTTTCAAAAAATATAACTATAGGGTTATGTTTTTCCCTTACATTCTTTCTTAACAGGATACTGGATAATGCCGGCACCAGTGTAAGGGTAAATAATAAAGCGCCCAGTAGTGCAAAGCCCAGCGTGTAGGCTAACGGGGAAAACATTTTCCCTTCTACTTTTTGAAAAGCGAAGATTGGTACCAGGCAGGTAAGGATTATTACTTTTGAAAAGAAGATAGCTTTCCCCATTTCTGTTCCGGTATTTTTAAACAAACCCAGCTTGGCCAGCTTGTTGAATTTTTCCATCCCTACTTCCCTCGCCCGCTTGTCCAGCGCTACAAACAAACCTTCTACCATCACTACGGCGCCATCTACGATAATGCCAAAGTCGATGGCGCCCATACTTAGCAGGTTGGCGCTCATGCCCTTTATTCGCATACATATAAATGCAAACAATAACGAGAGCGGGATAATGATACTAACTGTAACGGTGGTGCGCCAGTCGGCCATAAAAAGTAATACAATCAGCGTAACTAAAATGATACCTTCTATTAAATTGTGTATCACGGTTTCCTGTGCAAAATCCATCAGGTTGGTACGGTCATAAAAAGTATTGATCTTAACATCCTTTGGTAGTATCGTATTGTTCAGTTCCGCAACTTTAGCTCTTACGGCATCCAATACCTCCGAAGGGTTTTCCCCCTTCCGCATTACAATGATCCCCTCCAATACATCTTCGTTCTGGTCTCTCGCTACCTGCCCCAGTCTTGGTTTGCCGCCTTCCACTACATCCGCTACGTTTTTTACAAGTAGCGGTACCCCATTTGTTTTTTTAATGATGATGTTTTGTATATCTCCAATATCATTCAGCAGGCCGATACCTCTTACCAGGTAGGATTGGCCGTTTTTTTCAATCACATCCCCGCCAACATTTACATTGCTCTTTGAAATGGAATTGTAAACGTCCAATGAGGTAAGATTATATTTGATGAGTAATTCAGGATTTACACTTACTTCAAATGTTTTTTCTTCACCTCCAAAACTGTTTACATCAGCTACACCAGGAACGCTTTTAAATTGCCGGTCGAGTACCCAGTTTTGTATGGTGGTTAAATCACGGATACTCCTGGTAGCGCTTTTCAATGTATATCTGAAGATCTCCCCGGTAGGCCCGTAAGGCGGCTGTACATCGGGTTTTACGCCATCCGGCAAATCGGCGCCACCCAATCGGCTCAGCACCTGTTGCCTTGCAAATGCATCATCAACCTCATCGTCGAATATAATACGCACATACGATAACCCGAATGCCGAAGTAGTCCGCAGATTGGATTTTTTCTGCACGGAGTTCAATACCGTTTCCATTGGGATGGTAATAAATTTTTCTACTTCTTCCGCACTTCTTCCGGGCCATTGCGCAATGATGATGATCTGCGTATTGGTTACATCGGGGAATGTTTCTACCGGTGTATTTTTATAACTCACTATTCCAATCACGGAAATTACCGCGGTTAAAAAGAAAACGAGATAGCGGTGCCTTAATGAAAAATGGATGATGTTTTTTATAAACTTATTCATGAGAAGTATTTTGCCCCCGGCACCCAAAGTGGAGTTATTTTAAGCGTATGTTTTGCCCCCAACCCCGCTGTTTGGCGGGGAGGTCTTTCAACAGGCTGTTACTCTCCAATACCCAACAAGTTTGAGCGGTTAGGAACTATTTTTTATTTATTTTTATTGTACAGGCATTTGTTTTTCAGTTAAGCACCGAAAAAACCGGGATTTCGCAATGTTGTTTTTTTAAATCAACTATAGATTGTTGCTCAACATCGTTGTAGCTTACCCTCCCCACAGTACTGTGGGGAGGGTGGGCCACTCTTTTATCCAACCATATTTTTTTTGTTGTCCGGGCTGAAGTATTTCAATTAAGCATTCTTGCGTTGATAATCCCGATAGCGTATGCGTATCGGGACGCCCTTCTATACAACCATTCTTTTTTTTGTCCGGGCGAAAGAATTTCATGGCATCATCGTTGCATCGCCCTCTTGTACTGAATACCATTGGGGAACATTAATTGCGTTTTATGTTCGACACATCAAATTCCTCCGTCCCGTAGGGACATAATATCGGTAGCCAGAAAAAAATCATTCCATAAGTCCCGTAGGGACGCAATATTATTGAGGGTTTAATCTCCCTCTGCTATGAGTTCTTTAAATCACGTTCCTACGGGACTTTTTGAAATTTTAATAACCTGTATTTCTACCAATATCACTTCCGCCGCGGCGGAATAAAAAGGAAACCTGTTTATTGTTGTAATGAGCGAAACATCAGCCCCGGTTTATTTGGGTACTCTTGTACTGAAT
>JANOTW010000217.1:0-2951 GCA_031416575.1 Ferruginibacter sp. | reverse complement strand
TTGCATTTAGCAAAAATTCTGTCTGGAATTGGTGCTCTACTAGTTGCTTTAGAAAGAGCATTAAGTTGGGGTGGACGTTGGCGTTATGAACGACAAATGAGAAATAATTATTTAGTTATCCAAGCTAAAATTAATTTTTTTGAAAACTTACCGTCAAGTTTTTCTGATGATGAGAAAAAGAAAATATTTCAGGAGGTGTATGCTGATTTATATGATTTAAGAAAGCAAGAAGGTGACAAGCCTGGTTCTGGTAGCCAAAATTAAGTGACACGACCTATTCATAAAACAGCAGCCAACAAAAGTATTTGCAAAAGCAGGGCTGGACAATGTAACATCAGCTAAGTGCAAGAATCAGCAGCGGTTCGGGATCGACGTTCAATTTTCAGCTTTAGTTCTTAACTTCAACAACATATTTTCAAATGGGCATTTGTACCGGGCTGGACAATCAATGAATTCCCTGCCTTCGCAAATACTCAACGTTGTACGCCATTTTTTTGGACACCCTACTGTTACAAGTTTCCTTCCCATTTTTGTTTGACAATGATTATTTTTACCTAAATTTATTAGCACAATCGTTTGACAATGGAAATATTTGGCACAGACAATCATAAAATAATTCACGGTGACGCTTTAGAAGCTTTGCGGACACAGGTTGCAGACAATTCTGTTGACCTATTTTTTGCAGACCCACCATACAACATTGGCAAAAACTTCAACGGGCACATAGAAAAATGGGCGACAGAAGAAGCCTATTTAGAATGGTGCTACGAATGGCTTGACCTCTGCATAAAAAAACTCAAGCCTAATGGCAGTTTTTATGTAATGACAGCGACACAGTTTATGCCCTATTTTGACATTTTCCTTCGCAAAAAATTAGATATTCTTTCAAGAGTGGTTTGGAGTTACGACAGTTCAGGTGTGCAAGCAAAAAAATATTATGGTTCTATGTATGAGCCCATTTTGTTTTGCGTAAAAGACAAAGACAATTATACTTTCAATGCAAACGAAATTTTAGTAGATGCAAAAACAGGCTCAAAAAGAAAACTAATTGATTATCGCAAAGCTATACCAACAGTTTACAACACAGAGAAAGTTCCAGGCAATGTTTGGGATTTTGCAAGGGTTCGTTATCGTATGGACGAATACGAAAATCACCCAACCCAAAAACCGATTGCTTTAATGGAAAGAATAATAAAAGCAAGTTCAAAAGAAGGCGATTTGGTATTAGACCCATTTTCAGGCACTTTTACTACTTGTGCAGTTGCGAAAGAATTGAATAGAAGATGTATTGGAATTGAGATGCAAGATGAATACATAAAAATTGGTTTAAGAAGGTTACAATTAGCCGAAGAATATAAAGGCGAGAAACTTCAAAAAGAAATCCGCACTTTTGAAACCGATAAAATCGCCAGCATAAATCAACAAACATTATTTGAACCTAATGGAACATACATTCACGGCTAATATAAAATCAATTTTAGACAGCAAGTTTGGAAAAGATGCAGATGAAATATTTAAGAACAGTAACTTACTTCAGTACATTAATTTAAAGACACGTTCAGCAAATAAGGGTTCAAAAGCCCGTTCAAGTTTTGCTAATCTTTATGCTATCTATGTAATTCTTGAAGATTATATTGCTCAAGGCTTTGACAAGAAAAGTGGCTATGCAAAGTATGAAGGTGCTGCATTTGTAAAGCTATTTACACGACAAAGAGAATTGCCATTTGGCAACAAATTGCAAAACCACGCCTTGAACAATCGTATGAATTCTGAATTTCAAAAATACTTTCCGAGTTCAGAGATTATACCCATTTTAAGAAACCTTGAAACAAACAGGTATTGGATAAATGAAAATTTACTCAAAATTAAAGTTGGTAAAACAGAGTACAATTTAGCTTCTTTAATCATTGAAATTATAGACGAATACAGCAAGACAAAACAAGATGCTTTTCAACGCTTCATAAAGGCTTGTGAGGAAATGCAAGAAATTGAAAGTTCAAAGCCAGAGCAGGTTATTGAATTTATCAGCAGTTTACTTGCACCAAATGTTGATGCAAGACTTTTTGAAATTGTAAGCTATTCAATTTTGAAATTTTATTATCACGACCAGCACATATTTTGGGGTTATGAAATTGACAATCTCACCAAAGACAATTTAAAACTTTTCAAAACAGGAAGAACGAATGCGAATGACGGTGGAATTGATTTTGTTATGCAGCCATTAGGACGTTTCTTTCAAGTAACAGAAACACTTGATTTCAAAAAATACTTTCTTGACATAGACAAAATTCAAAAGTTCCCGATAACTTTCGTTATCAAATCAGACGAAGCAATTGAAGACCTTTTGAGCAAAATTAAATCCAACGCCAACAAAATATATTTGGTAACAGCAATCGTTGACAAGTATATGGCTTGCATTGAAGAAGTAATCAATATCCCAATCCTAAATCAACGTTTTAGCGACACAATTAAGTTGGGCTACTTGAATAATATTCGCAACGAAATTATTACTCAAAGCAAAGTAGAGTTTAACTATACTGACACAGAAGAGCTTGACGAGACCGACTAAAACGGCGTACAACATTAAGAACAATAGCCGAAAGCCCCCAGAAAAAGCCCCCATTAAAAAGATGTTAATGGGGGCTTTCGGTTATTGTTTGTTGACCGACGCCTTGCAGGGTGCCACTGCTCCTTTACTGTAGGCAATTAGTAGCCAGGAGTGCCTCTCTAACTTGCTTGGAAAGAGTACAATTATAAAAACGGGCCACTACCTTATAGCTTTGTTTGGGGCCTGGCACATAGCTGCCCTTACCCATTAATGACCGTTGGTGGAAGAATTGTTTTTCCGTAAGTTTTTCTGCATTCATTTTTATTATGCCGGGATATTTTATGGTGATGCCTTGTTGCGGATAGCGGAGGCTACATCAATGCCGGGTGACAGTGAAACAGGG
>JANOTW010000216.1:0-2146 GCA_031416575.1 Ferruginibacter sp. | reverse complement strand
AATGCAGGCAACCGCCCACCTGTAATTACCGCGATAAATGTTGATAAAAGTTCCGGCATACTGCCACTTGCCATTAACGCCACGGTTACCGCCACAGACCTGGAGGAGGATAAGGTTACCTATAAATGGGATTTGGGGAATGGCATCACCAGGGAAACCACAATACCTGAAATGGATTACACTTATGCCACGGCAGGCGATTATAAAATTTCCGTGGAAGCGAAAGACGATAAGGGAGCCACCTCAAAAAGCAATGCCGTAAGCGTGTATGCAGGTAACGAAGCGCCTGTAGTTAGCATTGCCTTGTCAGCAGGTAACAAATCTTTTTATATACCCGGAACCCCGATAAATTATACAGTAACTGTAAATGATCAGAAGGATACGGCAAAGATGGATCCTGCAAACCTGTTTGTTTCCGTTAACTACATCGAAGGTTTCGACAGGGCGGCTTCTTCTACCGGGCACCAGCAGGGGCAGGCGAATATAGAAGGGAAAAACCTGATCCTTTCATTGGATTGTAAAAGTTGCCATAAAGAAAACGAAAAATCCATAGGCCCGTCTTACGTGCAGGTATCACAGAAATACCAGAAAGACAGGGATGCGAGAAATTATCTTATTCAAAAAATAATAAAAGGTGGATCCGGCGTTTGGGGTGAAGTGGCCATGGCGGCACATCCTTCCCTGTCACAGGCCGATGCCCGCCAAATGGTAACCTGGATATTATCGCTTGAAAATAAAACAGCCCTAAAAAAATCATTGCCGGCATCAGGCGCCATTATTCCCCCGGCTGGTGAAAAACCTGCCAGTGTGCTTGTTTTAACTGCAAGCTACACGGATAAAGGCGGCAATAATATCAAGTCGTTAAGTGGCAGGACCGTTGTTTCATTGCGAAGCAATACGGTATCATTTACGGGAAAAGAAAAAGTAAAAGGCTTTACAACCTATAAGCTTACCGGCGCTAATTTATTGATCTTCCCCAATGATGAAGGATGGTTTGCTGTTGACAGTATTGATCTTACTTCAGTGCGCTCCGCCAGCCTTGCTGCGGGATGGCAAAGCACACCTGCAACAGGTGTGACATTTGAAGCAAGGTTAGATGCGCCAGATGGTAAATTAATAGGTAAAGGGGCCATGCCGGCCCCGGGTAAAGGCCAGATGTCTGGAGTAATAAAAGTGCCGTTTGATATGGTGAAGGATGGTAAGTTTCATGCCATCTATTTTGTTTACAAGGCACAGGGGGAATTTAAGGGCGGGGTAATGTCGGTACAGTTCAATGCTACCCCCAACCCTTGAAGGGGAGGCCTACGACGGGAATAAATTTTAAGAACGTCCTTTGGGGGCTGGGGTTTTTTATTTGTGTTTGCCGGCATTTGTATTTCAATTAAGCATCGTTGTGCTTGCCCCCACAGTGTTGTGAGGGGGCACTCTTCTATACAACACTTTTTTTTTGTTGTCCGGGCAGAAGTATTTCATGGCGTCATCGTTGCATCGCCCTCTTATACTGAATACCATTGGGGAACTTTAATTGCGTTATACTGGGCGGTTCATCAGGCGCAGTTAATGAACTGGCAGAAGGGCTTCCCGCTGGCCAGCAGGGCAATGTCATTTAGTTTAGGTTTTCAATTGCCACGCCCTTTAGGGTGTGGATTAAATTATAATTTAAAAAATTGGGCTTTAGCCCAAAATGCAGTTTGGCTAAAGCTAAAGTTGTAAAAAAGTTTTTCTTTCCCCCCTAAAGGCCAATGTCATTTAGTTAAGGGATTTCTTGTAACCAATAATGTCACCCCTCGGGGTTTGGATTTGTATTTTGTAATTCAATTTCTACAATCTATCATCCCTTCGGGATTTTAAAGCCTGAAAGGCTGACATGATTGTAGAAATATTAAAAATATAAAGAAATTTTAAATCCGCCGGGGCGGAGTGATATTATTCCTTAACTAAATGACATTTTCCTAAAGGCCGGGGCAATTCATTAAAAAATTCCTTAACTAAATGACATTGTCCTTCCCGATGCATCAGCCTTTTTATAGGCCATATTTATTTTAGTTATTTAAATCTAAAGTCCAATTTAAAATCAAAAAGCCATGGAATTTTAGGGTTGACTCCTTCCGATTGAAGTATCTGTGGCAAGTTTTCAAAATTTTGT
>JANOTW010000215.1:0-1755 GCA_031416575.1 Ferruginibacter sp. | reverse complement strand
GGCTGGGCGCCTACCAGTTTATCAACTACTACACCACCTTTTACAAATAGTATTGCAGGTATGCTGGTAATTCCATAGTTGGTGGAGATCTGCGGATTGTGGTCAACATTCACTTTGCCTACGTTTACCTTGCCATCATATTCCTTTGACAGTTCTTCAATTACTGGTCCGATGGCCCGGCAGGGACCACACCATTCTGCCCAAAAATCAATTACTGATAATTTATCCGAGTCTAAAACTTCTGTTTTAAAGTTTGCATCCGTGAATTCGTGTGCCATAATTATTATTATTTTTTTAAGATTTTTTATAAAGAGAGGCAAAAATACATCCAAATTATTAAATATGTTGGATTGACATATTCACAATCCTATTGTCAGTGTGGATATGTTGTTTTGCCACAATATTCCTTATAATGCCTGGTTCTTTTGATTTTATTAACGTTTAAGACTTGATTTTGTTCTAAACCTCGCTATCCGGTTATAACGCTTACATCAACATCTTTATTTTCATTTAGGAATACCGCCATATCATCATTCATTGTAAAACCATTTTCCAGACTGTACATGCCAACCTTATAATTATTTCTTATATCCACAATATTGAATTTGAGTGCGGTTTTTCCGGGGTTGCCTTTAATATTTTGTTCAATGAAATTTACAAAATTCGCATTTACGAATTGTGGTTGCACTTCTATGATCACTTGTTTGGTTAATGCAGGCTTTACGGTTTCCAGCAAATGGATCTTTGAAAGTTTAAACTCATATTGCTCACTGTTATACCTTGTTTTAAAACCGCCTTCAACCAGTACGATCAATCCTTTTTCAAGGTAATTGGTGTATTTCACATAATCCTCGCTCCAAAGCATGAATTCACTTTTGCCGCTATAATCTTCAATTGAAAGTATTCCAAAGTTCTTCCCTGTTTTGGTAAGCCGGTGCTGTGCATCCACCACCAGGCCGGCTACCCGAAATTGTTTGCCCGGATTGGCATGTGTATTTACTGCGGCTTTAAATTCATTGTAATCGGCCAGTGGTGTAATGTTATAATGCCTCATTTCAAATTTGAAATTATCCAGGGGGTGGCCACTCATGTACATGCCCGTTACATCTTTTTCATAATCTAATTGCTCCGCCAATGGCCATGGCCCGCAGGGCGATAATTTAGGGGGAACAATATCCGGCATTTGCAGGTCTCCAAATAAAGTATTGCTGGCGCTGGCATTTTGAAATTGATAAATGCTTCCGAATTTCAGGATCTTTTCAAGTCCCTGTACATCGCCGGGCGCCACGTAAAAATATTGGGCCCTGGTAATATCCTTAAAACAGTCGAATGCACCTGAATAGATCAAACTCTCCAAAGATTTTTTATTGGCCGCACGCTGGTTCACCCGTTTCGCCAAATCGAATGCCGATGTGTAATGGCCATGCTTCGTTCTTTCCTCAATAATACATTCAATCGCATTTTCCCCCACGCCCTTGAGGCCACTAAAACCAAATCGTATTTCCCCTTTTCTATTTACGGCGAAACCATTTTGCGATTCATTGATATCCGGCCCCAAAACAGTTAAGCCCATTCGTTTGCACTCTTCCATAAAGAAGGTGATCTTTTCAATACTGCCTGCATGGTTCATTACAGCCGCCATGTATTCGCTTGGGTAATGCGCTTTCAGGTAGGCTGTTTGGTAAGCCACCATTGCATAGCAGGTAGAGTGCGATTTATTAAACGCGTATTGCGCAAAGGCTTCCCAGTCGGTCC
>JANOTW010000214.1:0-10988 GCA_031416575.1 Ferruginibacter sp. | reverse complement strand
CCCCAAAATGAGCCCGGCAATTTCAAATGCTTATGGCCACATGGATAAACAATCAACGCTTACCATCGAAAATAAAAATCCGGCGGATATTGAAAATGGATTGCAAATTGGTTATACGCTTGATGAAATGGTAACAAGGGGCGAAGGTTTTTTAAGGGGCATTGGCCTGATCAAACATTTTGCACCCATCGTTTATTTTGTATCACATGGCAGCAGCAGCGCCAATAATCCGCACCACGGTGCACATGATTGCGGCGCCTGTAGCGGGAGGCCCGGCGCTACCAATGCAAGGGCGCAGGCTTTTATATTAAATCACAAAAAAGTAAGAGGGATATTAGCGGCAAAAGGAATTACAATTCCAGCTACCACACAATTTGTTGGCAGCATGCACGACACTGCCGCGGATGTAATGGCTTATTATGTTGATGGTGTTTTGAGTGCAGCTAACACGGATTACCATTTCATCAACATACAAAATTTTGAAACGGCTTTAAACCTGAATGCAAAAGAACGCAGCAGAAGGTTTGCCTCCATCAATACCAAACAGGAGTTAGAGCAGGTACGCAAAGCCATTCACAGCCGCTCGGTTTCTTTATTTGAACCCCGGCCCGAGCTGGGGCATGGCACCAATACTTTGGCAATTATTGGCCGCAGGCAGGTAACCAAAGGTTTGTTTTTAGACCGCCGTGCTTTTCTTAACAGTTATGATTATACAACCGATCCTGATGGAACAATTCTTTCTGCGGTAATGCGGCCCATTGGTTTGGTTTGCGGCGGTATTAACCTGGAATATTATTTTTCAAGAGTGGATAATATCAAGATGGGAGCTGGCACTAAACTTCCTCATAATGTGATGGGTTTGTTTGGCGTGGCCAACAGCAGCGATGGTGATTTACGGCCCGGCCTGCCCTGGCAAATGATTGAAGTGCATGACCCGGTACGTTTACTGGTTATTGTTGAACACCAACCGGGCATTGTTTTGAAAGCTATCCAGTCTTCACCGGAAGTGTTTGAGTGGTATAACAATGAATGGGTGCATATTGTAGCGCTACATCCGGAAGAACAACAATTTTATTATTTTAAAAACGGGGCGTTCATAAAGTATTACCCCATAACCGATGCCAGTGAAATAGGGACGATTCACAACATGGAAAAATTTATTGAAGGGGCGAAGGAGATGGAAACGAACCACATTGTGCATGCAACGGAAGAAAATTTGCCTGTGTATTTACTGACCCCCGTCCCCTAAAGGGCAATGTCATTTAGTTAAGGAGTTATTATTTAATTGCCATGCCCTTTAGGGCGTGGGAAAGAAGTAATTTTTTACAACTTTGGCTTTAGCCAAACTGCATTTTGGGCTGAAGCCCAATTTTTAAGTTGCAATTTAATCCACGCCCTAAAGGGCGTGGCAATTGAAATTGCTTAACTAAATGACATTGCCCTAAAGGAGGGTTATTGGCGGTGCTGTAAGTACAAAAAAAATGTCTGATGTCTGATGTCTGATTTTTTGATGTCTGATTATGTAGCAGTATGACAGTTATGTATTATAATTTAAAACACAATTAAAGTCCCCCAATGGTATTCAGTACAAGAGTGCGACGCAACGATGATGCCCATAGCTTCACTGCCCGGACAAAAAATTTTACTCAGTTTTTATAAACGGAATTATTGTTTGCATGTGTGTTCAATATTTTATGTAACCGGTAACAAAAAAAATAGATGAACCAACTACTCGTATTATTTATCGCCATTCCATTTCTGGCATTCCTTGTAAGCCTGTTCCTGCAAAACAAAAGTGAAAGGGCCATTGGTAAAATTGTAAGGTTTACCAAGGTGTTGTATATATTGGTTTCGGTTTCATTTGCCGTATGGTGGATAATGAACGGCCTTGTACCGGTTAGCTATCACCTGGCAACGCTTTACCAAACGGAACATTTTGTATTTGCTTTTGAATTGTATTACGATGAAATAACAGCCGTGTTCAGCATTGTGGGGGCTTTGTTATTTTTTTTAGTGGCTACTTTCAGTAAATATTACATGCACCGGGATGAGGGCTACAAACGGTTTTTCAACACCATACTATTATTTGCGGCAGGCTACAACTTTATCATTTTATCCGGCAATTTTGAAACCCTTTTTATAGGATGGGAGATAAAAGGTGTTTGCTCCTTTTTACTGATAGCCTTTTACCGTAACCGTTACCTGCTCGTAAAAAATGCCTTCAAGGCTATTTCATATTACCGCATCAGCGATGTGGCGCTTATGCTTGCCATGTGGATGATGCATCACCTTACACACCGGAATATTACCTTTTCAAAATTAGGCGAAGCAAAAAATATGGCGATTGAAAGCGGCCAGGCAGGCATGGCCATATTTATTGTTTGCATGTTGATACTGCCCGCTGCCATTAAATCGGCGCAGTTCCCCTTCACTGCCTGGCTGCCAAGGGCCATGGAAGGCCCCACTGCTTCTTCTGCCATATTTTATGGTTCGCTGAGTGTGCATATTGGTGTTTTTTTATTATTGCGTACACACCCTTTTTGGGAAGACATGTTGTGGGCGAAAATTACTATCATTATTATTGGTGGCTTAACGGCGGTTATCGCCACTTTAATAGCAAGGGTGCAACCAACGGTTAAAACGCAAGTCGCCTATTCATCCGCGGCACAAATTGGATTGATGTTTATTGAAGTGGCAATTGGCTGGCACTGGCTGGTGTTGATACATTTTGCAGGCAATGCTTTTTTAAGAACATATCAATTGCTCGTTTCGCCTTCGGTGTTAAACTACCTGGTACACCATCAAATATTTCATTACACGGCGCCGCAGCAAAAAAGGGTGTCAAAACTAAAAGCCTCCTTGTACATGCTGGGCATTAAAGAATTTAATATGGACAGCGTGATGTTTACTTATTTATGGAGCCCTTTTAAATGGCTTGGAAAACAATTGCGGTTTTTACAATCTAATGTCTTTATAGGTATGCTGGCTTTTACCGGGCTTACATTTTTGATGCTCGGTTACACCAATCAAAATAGTATCCCTTCTACGGGTGGCGCTTTGCCGATTATTTTAATGAGTACTGCACTGGGTGTTATTCTTTTTGCTTTTTCTTTCCGGCAATCAGCTTTAAAAGCATGGATATATTTATTAGCTGCGCATTTGTTTATAATAGCTGCTGTATTGTTTAATGCACCCCATATCAACCCGATTGAAATTATCTTTTAAGCAAGCGGAATTTTGCCGGCTTTTTTACTGGGTTATTATTGTTTGCAAAAAATTAAAGCTATTGATAACGATATCTCCCTCAACCAATATCATGGTTATGTGTATGAACAGGAAACCACCGGCCTGCTGTTTCTGTTTGCGGCTATTGGTATGCTTGGCTTTCCCATAACGGCTGCATTTATAGGTATTGATGTGCTGTTTACATATATTGAAAGTCCCCAGGCCGCATTAATTATTTTGATGGCGCTATGCCTGTTGTTTATTGAGCTGTCGGCTTTTCGTATTTTACTGCGTATTTTCATGGGGCCTCATAAAAAATTAAATCATCCGGTGGCTTTTAGAAGTTCATAAAAAATTACAAAAGAAAAAGGGGTTATATACTGCGCAAGGGTTAAAAAATTGAGTTACAGTTTTTTTATCCCAACAAAGAAGCAGCTATGGGGATTCCCGAAAAAGATCGGGATTTCGCAATTCAGTTTTTTTGTCCAGGCTATATTTCCTTGCTCAACATCGTTGCATCGCCCTCTTGTACTGAATACCATTGGGGATCTTTAATTGTGTTATAAATTAAAATACCGATTGAATTTTAAGATTATCAGGTAAATTAAATTCACTGTTTTACCCCTTGCGCAGTATAAGTTAACGCCTAACCTCACCGGGGTGGAATATAAAGAGGAAATGATTCAACCAGCCGCGGTGGGTTTTACCTGCAGGTTTAATTTAAGAAGCTCAATAATTTTTTATAATTGTATTATTATAAAGGTCAGTACCCCTGCAATTATTTTACACGGTATGCTAATTTAAAACCAAGATGCATATTGGGGAATACGCCATTTTTGTAAATATCAAATACATTATCAAAAAACTCCCTTCCACCATTGTTATCGTAATTAATGGAAAAGCCATGCGGCAGGCCAGTTGCTGAAAACCTTTTTATCTTAAAACCAGGGCCACAATAAAAATCCATCATAAATCTTTTTTGTTTACCCAATACCAGTTCGCCACCAAACAGTACGCTTAAACCATACACTATTTTCCGCTCTTTAAAATCAACCAATTGGGTAAAAACGGTTTGCCCGCTCATATTATTTTGGCTTAACCATTCCTGTTTTTTTCTGCCTGTTTGTTTTATTAATCCCTGCAGGCTAAAATAAAAACCACGGGGCCCTTTTCTATCACCGTCCAAATAAAATTTTACGGCTGGCTTTAGCCTGTAGCCGCTATAGGGGATGAAAGCAATATCAATATAATCCTGCCTTGCTACAAAAACACCGGCATCCAAAGCAAAGCCAACATGTTTATTTTGTTTGTACAAAACAGTAGCCGCTATGGCTACTTCAGGTTCACCAAATCCAAAGGGGTTAAACTGTATCCACCAGCTATGTACAAGCGAAGGCTGTGATAAATTTGTTTTTGCATCCTGTGCAAATATCATTTGCGAAAGAAAAGAAAATACCAGGAGCAGGGCCGGTTTATAAAATCGGTAAGGGTACATTGGATTAATTAATTAAGTACTTTATTAATAAACCGGATACTGGCGGTATTGGTGATATCGTATAATGCAATGCCATCCGTAACATAACAAATCAGCAAGTCACCATAAGGTATAACATCCCTGAAATTGTGGCCGGTAATTTTTTGGGATATAACTGGTGCGTTTATGTTTTTTACATTGATAGCGGACATACCGTTTGCACCCTGGCATACAAACAGGATGCTATCTTTTAGGCCAAGCCCATAGGGTGTGGGTAAATTGAATGTTTTTACCAATTGCGGCGCAAGTAAATTAGTGATCTTATACAGGTACAAACCATCAGCGGGGGCGCCACAAAAAGAGCCGCTTCTTAATGTTACAAAAGCGGCGGTATCATTGGCTACTACCGGATCGCAGCTACGCACATGGCTTGCTGAACCCGATAATTTAGGCGCTGCCGGATCAGCGATGGAATATATAAACATGCCGGTTTGAGAGCCAATAAACAAATTGTTTTTGTAGGGGTAAATGGTTTCGATATTATTGCCGATGACCACCGTATTTTTTAAGATGGGATTTACCGGAGCTGAAACATCAAATGTTTTTAAAGTTGCATCTTCCACTATATACAAATAATTACCGGCAAGGGTAAACCTGGCAAGTGAACCACCAGTACCATTTTGATTACCGGCATTGCTGTTGCTGTCAAGCGTTGATTTATCGCAACCTGTTATAATTACCAGCAACAAAAATAAAATAGCATTTCGCATGGCGGGTAGTTTTAGTTTCTGCATGTAGGGTTGATGATTGAATCCCTTATCCATTTAATTACAATTCCTTTACTGTTGTCAACACATTCAAAATATCCGCTGCCCGCAGGAGGGGATAGCTGAAAATTATTCTTATAAAAAATATTTTTTATCCGGTTTACTTCTTTGGCATTGTTTACATCGCTGATATCAACTACTACTAAATCATCAAAATTATTGCTATAGAGGTAATTGCCTTTAATCGCGATTTCCTGGCTGCCCTTAATGCTGATAAAGCCGGAACGCAGGGTGTTGGCGGGGTTGGTATTATTCAGTATGTGGATGCCTTCACCAATTTCGTTTTGAAAAATGTAATTGTCTTTTACGTAAATTTTACCGGCATTCGTTACTCCACGGGCTGGTTTGTTTTGAATAAGGTACAAGTCTGCGGAAGTACTGTACAATGGTTTAAACCCTGATACCTTTCCAATGATTGAATTGTTTTTTTCAGGTTTGCAGGCAGATAATAATACCAGGATGAGTATCCCAAAATAATGCGGGCGGTTCATTATTAATAGTTTATAAAAGGTAGAGTACAAAAAAACATTATTAGCTGCTTCTGATGGGAATATAAATTAAAAAAAGGGAAGTTTATTGTGTGAAAAGGATAAAATAAAGAGTTATAATTTTTGTCCGGGCAGAGGCATTTCAATTAAGCACCGTTGTGTTATCAAAATTCCGATTCATCGGAACTTGCCGACTTTCGGCATCCCGATGTTACACTTGAACCGGAACTTGTACCGCATACCAATGTGGGTCTTTAATTGTGTTGTAGAAGCCTCCCCCTGCCCCTCCGAAGGAGGGATTAGGGCAGGAGTTTGATGATGGTTAATGTATGCATTTTTTGTTACAGTTATATATTTTATTGTCCATACAAACTGTTAATCATCCCGTCAATAAACGGATTGTGTTTTTAGGTTAAAGAAGAGAATTAAATATAAACATAAACCCGGAAAATTTCGCACTCCATAATTTTAAAGAACCTTCTTAGAACCCCCTTCGGGGGGCAGGGGGGCTTCAAATATTCAACCCGCCACAGGCACTTATAACCTGACCCGTAATATAACTACTCAAATCGCTTGCTAAAAATAAAGTTACATTGGCGATATCATCCGTAGTGCCAAACCTGCCGAGTGGAATACCGGCTTTGTATTTATCGGCGCCATCGCCTTCTTTTAAATAACCCGTCATATCGGTTTCTACAAAACCCGGCGCTATCGCATTGCAGCGAATATTACGGCTGCCCAGTTCCTTTGCGATGCTTTTTGTAAAACCAATTACCCCCGCCTTACTTGCGGCATAACTGCTTTGGCCTGCATTACCCATTTCGCCAATCACACTGCTCATATTTATAATGCTGCCGCTTTTTGCTTTCATCATGGGGCGAATCACCTGTTTCGTCATATTGAACACGCTTTTCAAATTGGTCTGCATTACTTCATCCCATTGTTCAGGTGTCATTCGCAACAGCAAATTATCTTTTGAAATACCCGCATTGTTTACGCAAATATCAATGCGGCCAAATTCTTTCAATACCTCATTTACAAAAGTTTCGCAGGCTGCATAATCGCCTGCGTTTGTTCGGTATGCTTTTGCTTTTACGCCAAGCGCCGTCAATTTTTCTTCCAAAGCTGTTGCCTTTCCGGTACTTCCATCGCTTACATAAGTAAAAGCAACATTGGCGCCCTGCTCCGCGAATTTTATAGCGATGCCTTCGCCTATGCCACGTGCGGCGCCGGTTACGATAGCGGTTTTTCCTTCAAGTAATTTCATTGTATTATTTTTTCTATTTGATGTTTGAACCAGTTAGTTTTTGATAATGCAACCGGGCTGATGTTTTGTCTTTCTCTTAAACTTTTACAAAAATCTTTCATGGAAAAAGACTTATAAAATTCTTCAAAAACATCACTGTTTAAATAACCTGCAATTATTTTAGTTTGATTATAATTTTCAGCATCGGGTGTAAATCTTTTTTTGTATTCCGATTGTTCTTTACCCGGTTCTTTAAAATACGGATACCCTTGCCTAACTGATGCCATTTTAATTAAAAGCTCCTGTTTTTGTGATTCCTTTTCCGCTGTTATGTTTTGTTTATAAATTTCTTTATCAAAATCCCGGCTTTCGTGTATATAGTATTCTTCCAGGTTATCCGGGTGAAATAAATAATTTTCTATACAATAAAATTGCAGGATTTTTAAATACCCATATTCCTTTTCTATTACTTCAATGTCGCTGTCAGTTAAAAAATCCCTATCAACAATTCCATTGAAATTACCTGTTTTAGCTTTGTGAAAAACGGCATCCCGGTTCTTTTCAGGAATAAACAATGTTGCCGGGATATTTAAGGAAGCGTAGTAATGCCTGTCTTCATTTTCAACAAAAAACAATTTGTATTTTTTAAAAAGCTCTGGCAATATTTCTTTGCTTACGGCTATTTCATAAATACTGCTGTTATCTTTTGGTTCCGGGCTTAGCACCCTCTGATAGTCAAAGTCCAAATCATCGAAATCAATAATAACCGCATTATTAGCTTCCTTAGCATATTGAATAAATCCTAATGAATGAGATGCTGTCCAAAACTGGCAATTCTCCGGGATCCAGTTTTCAGTTATTTCCTTAAGTAAACTGTATTGCAGTTTTGTATTTAGGTGGGCATCAATTTCATCAAAAAAATAAACTGTATTGGTAAAATGACTTGCTCTTGTATAAAGGTTTATTAAAAGATTGATGATTTCTTTTTCTCCGGCACTTAACAAATCATAATTAATTTCAGCAGTTCCTTTCTTAAAAATTAATTGAGCTGGATTACCGTCTGCCGGGGTTTCGAAATTTATTAATTGAAGTTGTGAATAATTACCGGAACCAAATATTTTGGATAGAGAGTCATTTAGCCTTTGCATAAATCTCTTTACCTCATCAATTTTACCATTTGTTCTTTTATTAAGGTCACTGAAAACTTTTTTTACCACTTCTGTCAACAATAAATCTATATCATTTTCAAACCTCACATCACGGTCAATGTAAAAAGCCGGACGGTCACCATCATCGGAGATTTTTAATGGGATTCCAATAAACGTACGTTCTATTCTTGGTGAATACCGTACAGCACTTCTACCATAAAAAGAATTATCCGGATTTAAATTGATCCCTCCGTTAGTAGAAACATATTGTTCGATATCATACTTGTTTGTATAAAATTTAATATAAGATGGTTGGGATTTATCTTTTTTATAATAGTTTTTTTCATCACCTAAAAACTTATCTTCCGCTTTCAAAACTTTATTTATCGCCTCAAACCCATCAAACACACAACTCTTTCCACTTCCATTGCTTCCTATCAGTAACACCAGCCTGGCCGTTTCAGGAATATCCTGAATGGTTAAATCTGTAAACCGTTTAAAGTTTATTAATTGAAGGCTTTTGATTTTCATGCTACTAAGTTCGCTATTAATTTTATCTCTTCCACCAGGGCCCTTTCATTGCTCAGCCGCGGTACTTTATGCTGGCCGCCTAATTTACCCTTTGTACGAAGCCACTCGGTAAAAGTACCTTTGGGCAATGCATGCACGAGCGGCAACCTTAAGGCGATATTTTTGTGGCGTTTGGCCTCATAATCGCTGTTGCAATTTTGCAAGGCGGTATCTAACTCGGTTACAAACTGGTGCAGGTTCTCCGGCTCTTTATCAAACTCTATCAGCCACTCATGGGCGCCATTGTTTTCTTCACTAAAATAAACCGGTGCGGCAGTGTAATCATTTACAATCACACCTGTTTTTTCGGCAGCGATGGCAATAGCATTATCACTGTTATCCACAATTACTTCTTCACCAAAAGCATTCATGTAATGTTTTAACCGGCCCGTTACTTTTATTTTATAGGGATTAAGGGAAGTAAACTGGATGGTATCTCCAACCAGGTATCTCCACAAGCCACCTGTAGTACTGATCACCAGTGCGTAATTTTTACCGGGGACCACTTTTTTTAAACCTACCGTTTTAGGATCTTCATTGCCATATTCTTCCACCGGCATGAATTCGTAAAAGATGCCGTGCTCCGTAAACAGCAACATGCCCACATCATCGGGACATTGCTGCCCTGCAAAAAAACCTTCGCTGGCATTGTATATTTCCAAATAATTAACCCTGCCCCCAAAGATCTTGTCAAACTGCTCCCGGTATGGAACAAACGAAACTCCCCCATTAATATATAACTCAAGATTTGGCCATACTTCTTTAATGGTTGATTTGCCCTTGATGGCTAAAATTCTTTTTAGTAATAAAAGTGTCCAGGTAGGTACCCCGGCCAGGGAAGTTACATTTTCTTCAGCCGTAATTTTTGCCAGTTGCTCTATTTTGTTTTCCCATTCGTCGAGTAAGGCAATGCTTAAATCAGGTGTACGTAGCCATTGCCCCCAAAAAGGGGTATTTTGCATTAACACAGCGCTTAAATCACCATATTGAATTTCCTCATTCATTTTATTTAACTGATGGCTTCCTCCCACTACAAGGCTTTTACCTGTCAACAAATCACTTCCCGGAAAATTGTTATAGTAAGTGGTCAATACATCTTTGGACGCCTTAAAATGGTTATCCTGCAGGCTTTCTTCACTGATGGGGATGAACTTGCTTTTATCGGAAGTGGTGCCACTGCTTTTGGCAAACCAATTGATCGGTGTATTCCATAAAATATTTTCTTCACCCTCCATCATCCGGAGAATATAGGGCTTTAAATCATCATATTCATGAATGGGGATATTTTTCTTGAACTCTTTTAAAGTAAACAGTTTTGAGAAATTATACTTCTTTCCGAACTCTGTATATTGTGCGGCGGTAACGAGTTCCTGTAGTACCTCCCGCTGAACGGCTACCGGATGCCTGCTCCAGTTTTCTATGCGCCAGAAACGCATACGGGCCAATCGTGATATTGCGGGGGATAGTAATTTCATTGCTGGTTGGCAAAATACACAATAGTAATGAAAGATAAAAAGCTATTGTAAATATTAGCCGGGCAATTGCTGCCGTCAACAAGTATTTAATAACCCTGTAGCATTACAGTTACTTAGTCTTTGGTATCAATATTTATATTTAAAGCAACACTGTTTTGGAAAAATATTGTTATCACTAACGATCAAAACTTTGAACATTGAGCTGTGGTTGATTTATCAGGCAGGGTTCTTTACTAAATTCAGGGCGCCCCGGCTTGTGGCGGTTTAAAGTGCAGGCTTTTTATTTTTTTTTGGCCAAACAATTGAGCCCTGATTAAGCTTCGGTGGCAGGCTCTCCCGATCTTTTATCGGGACCGCACTTCTATACAACCATATTTTTTTTGTTGTCCGGGCTGAAGTATTTCATGGCATCATCGTTGCGTCGCACTCGTGTACTGAATACCATTGGGGAACTTTAATTGCGTTATACTGAGCAATTCATTAGGCGCATTTTATGAACTGGTAGAAGACCTCCCCTTTTGGAACATCCCGATTT
>JANOTW010000213.1:0-3971 GCA_031416575.1 Ferruginibacter sp. | reverse complement strand
AAAGAAACCACTCCGGGCGGCAGTAATAATGTTCGTCAATCACATCAGCTTTCATCTTTCGTAGCTCCGTGTTCAGATAGTCAAACCGCTCTCCGTTGGGGTCTGTGCCCGAACTGTTAACCAGTTTGATGCCTGGAAATTTTGCTTTGATGGCCCTGGTAAAAAAAGTTTTTTGCATTTTATTATTCTTTACTCAATTATATCAAACGCTTATAAAGCAACAGACGGTTATTCAAACGGGGACTACTTATTTCTTTTTACCCCATACGGCTATGCCTGAATTATTTAAACCGGTAAATATGATGGTGTTTTTTTTGTTCTCCCAATCCCTTTCTCTATCGACTATTAATTTATCTGTATTTCCATTTAACCACTTAATCTGAAGTAAAGGAGCTGTAAACGTCCAGCTGCTCCCTGCATCGTTATTGATCGTTCCATTTGCATTTAAAGCCAGGGATGTTGCTACCTGAAAATCGGGCGATGTTTGTTCATTTTGATATCCCGGCACTACCCTATAATTTAAATTAACCTGTTCCCAATCTCCCGTAAGTTCTGATTGAGAAACAGCTGTTAGCGGAAGTGCCGCATACCTTTCCGGTGAAACTACAGGCCAGCCATCCGGTGTCCAGTACATTTTCCGAACATGCATATTCATATAAAATTTGTTGATGCCAGGCCTGCCCTGGTGTGCCATAAAATACTGGCCATTATCATCAAATACTGCACAGTGGGCGGTTCCCTGCCAGCCACTATGACCTGCAAACTGGTATGGTGCCAAAATCATGGGACCATGATCTTCATTTGAATTAACATCACGTCCGTTATAATCATAAAAAGGTCCGTCAGGTTTGTCTCCTTTTGCCACCCGTACATTGTACTTTGTTTCCAGCCAGTCGTAAGAAATAAACAGAAAATATTTATTAAGGCTAGCGTTGTATACAACTTCAGGAGCTTCAATATTTCCGTTATAATTTCCTGCTGTAAATCCCCTGTTTGCAATACGGACGCCCTTGCCCTGCCCGGCGGCGGCCAATCCTGTAGCCGGGTCTAACTTAAGTACATAGATACCATCCCATGCAGATCCATAATACATCCAGTGTTCTCCTGAAGGCGTAACAATAACAGATGGGTCAATGGCATTGGTCTGTATCGTGTTATCGTTTTGGGAGGTTACAACCAATCCGCTTTCCTTCCACGGTCCCTCAGGGCTAGATGCAGTAGCCAAACCAATGGCACTCAGACGGGGTGTAGACGAAGACAACGAATAATACAAGCGATGCTGTGAGCCCCATTTCATTATATAAGGCGCCCAAATGCTGTTAAAAGGCGTTCCCCCTTTTGATTGAATAAATTGCGAAGCCTCCACAGGTAAAGAATTAAAAGCCCATCCAACAAAATTCCACTCCACCAAATCTTTGGATTTACGCACCTGAATTCCTGGCTTAACGTCTGTGCCATAAGCTACATCTGTGCTATAAGAATAATAAAAGCCATCAAATTTTTTAATGGACGGATCGTGTACATTATAAGGACCCCATTTCTGGTAAAAGCTAAAAGAGGCTACATCGTCATAGGTATCTTTTATGGAATTTATGTCAAAAGCTGCTGGCGGAATTACGTAAGGGTCGGGTGCAGGAAGTGCTGTATCTTTTTTTCCGCAACTGTTGATCAACAGAACCATACAGCAGGGAAGAGATACAAAACAAATGCTTTTCAATGCTTTCATGTGTATGGTTCCCATCATAATTTAGTTGTAGATCAATCTGATGTTTATTAAAATTCCAATGGAAAAAGAATGAGTTTGAAAAAACATATCACATATCTTCTACCACATCAATTGAAAGCTGAAATCCTTGATAGAAGAATTTGTTTGTTTGAAACAAGAGTAGCTTTGAATCTTTTCTAAGCAGCATCTAATAACAGGATTATTGCAATGAGAATGGCAGCAAAAAGAATTCTGTTTTTTGAAACTATTATACCTTTTACGCATTCCCTTAGAATATTTCGCTATGATATCCTGCTGTTTATATTAACCCACATTGCAGGTCAAAAAGAAAGATTGTTAAAAAACCGAGGACTAATTGTTAAAAAAACCAGTTAAGAATAATAGGTTCTCGTAGAGGGGTACGAGTAAAAATTTTTACTGCATTCTAAAAGGCTAAAATCATTTGTAGTCCCCACCTATGATAGTTTTTTATTACCGTTATATAGGAACTTTACCAGTATGAAAAGTGACAAATACAAGAGACTATAAAAATCTGTAGTCCCCCAAAACGAAATCTTGTGTTCGAAGGAAATTGAAAACCAACAGTTTAAGATAAAAAAACTGCAATGTGGGTTAAGACAGGAATCAGCAAGTTTTTTGCATACAAGTTCTGCCTTAAAAAATTTCTGTCACTTTTGAAAGATGAAGATGTTACCATCCGATTACATGAATGGTAACATCTTATACATCTTAAATTAAAAACCTGGATTCTGTTTTACATTAGGATTGATATCAATATCACGTTGTGGAATTGGCAGGAACAAATCCCTGGCAGCTTTAAAAGTAGCAAAGCTTGGATCTCTTGCCACTAACTTAGCAGGTGCATCAGTTGACAATTCTCCCCAACGAACCAGGTCATGCCATCTCCAGCCTTCACCTGATAATTCGGTTGCCCTTTCGTGTTTTATCTGTTCGCGGAAGTTATCTTTGTTAAAAGTCAGGGGTAGATTGGCCAACCCAGCTCTTGTTCGTACACGGTCAACGTATTGGTACGCATCAGCCGTTCTGCCGCCTTCGTTCAAAACTTCAGCATACATTAGTAGAACATCCGCATAGCGTATATAACGCCAGTTGTTTTTGGAACGGAAGCCTTCGTTATTTTTCCAATGATCATTCAAAAATTTTCTGAAGAAAACGCCTTGTTTGTTCAAGCCACCCACGTTGTTCCAAACCTGGCCATATAATAAAGTAGATGCAGGACCGCGTACATCTGTTGAATCGTAAAGAAAGGAAGCTTCTAATCGTGGGTCTCTTGCACCAGCAGTTGTTTTTTCCTGGTGAAATTCATTGATGATCCACCGGCGGCCTTCTACGTCCTGAAAGCCAACAGGCTTTGGCGCTATAAACTGAGCCAGCGAACTACCATAGTTTTGATTCGGATCCTGAAGGTCATCATCGTGGGTTTCCGTTGTATTTTCTTCAAACTGCCATTCAAATACAGACTCCCTGTTGTTTTCTGTGGACACAAGAAAATTATCCCGGTAGTTAGGCACAAGGCTGTATACATTTCTGCCATCGCCTTCTTCCTGCCATTGCAAGGGTGCAAGTGCCTGGCTCCACATTTTTTGTTGCATGTACACTTTTGCCAGTAATGCGAACGCGGCGCCTTTTGTTGCTCTACCCAGTTCAGATGCAGGATAAGTGGATGGCAATACTGCAGCCGCTTCAGTAAGGTCTTTTGCAATTTGAGCGTAAACCTGGGTTTGTGTAGCGGTATTCGGCAGGAGACCGGCCCTGGATGGCTCCAACACCATAGGCACATTACCATACAGGATAGCAAGGTGGAAGTAATACAATCCCCGAAGGAATTTTGCTTCTGCTAATACCCGTTGCTTCAAAGCATCATCCATAGTAATGTTCGGAACTTTAGCAATAACCTGGTTTGCCCGGTTAATACCCTGGTAGTTATCCTGGTAAACATCTGCAGTAAAAAACCAATTATAATCTGTGATAAGGAACTTATCCAAGGCAGTTTGGAGTGGGAAAAAAGGACTGGTGCTGTGACCTTCATCAGACCTCGCCATAAAAAACATCGGCATATAGCGGGTTATGGCACCCCTGTGTAGTACACTGTATACAGCATTCACGCCTAAAACGGCATCATTTGAATTTTGCCAGAAATTTTCAATAGTAGCGGCATTAGGGTTGGGTATGTCCAGATTTTTCTGGCAACCCGGGAAGATTAAACCCGCAAGCACAGCTAAGC
>JANOTW010000212.1:0-2048 GCA_031416575.1 Ferruginibacter sp. | reverse complement strand
ATAACTCTTACCTGGTTCGCAATGAAAATAATACCCAGGTACATTTGCCTTTTTGCCACCCCGGCTAAAATAGGCGGCCATATTGCTTTTGTAAGGGCTTTTGTTTTTGCTAAAACGTACATCCCTGTTTATCCGGAATGTGCAATCTTTAACGGCTAAGCTCCCGATGGGGCCATCAAATTTAGCAATGGCGGGAATGAGTTGGGCCACCATATTTTGCAGGTCTTCTTTGGCTGTTTCGTAAATTTTCCGGTTTCCCTCAAACCAGGCTTTATTGTTATTCTTACCAAGGTCTTTTAGAAATTTGATGGTGGAGGATTGTAACATATCTTTTATTTTACATTGCTTTAAACCAATAAAAAAGGAATTGGTTCAGATGACCAATTCCTTTTTATTATTTCCTGATTTTTATTATTTCACTCTTCCCCAGTTCTCGCCACTCTTAATTCTATACAGTGTCATTTCACTTACGTTGTATAGAATCGCCATTTGTTTATAAGTTAGTTTGCGTTTGGGATTGTTTATCATTCCTTTTATTGACTTCACTATCGTTACATTCAATTTAAGCCCTTCCGTTTTATTCGCCTGCCGTTTTTTGTAGGCTATTTTTTGAGGGCTGTTTTGCTGATGGCTTCCCACTTCAACCAACGTGGCCCATTTAAGATTTGTAAAATTATTATCCTCTTTTTTATGATTGAGGTGAATTACAAATTTATACTTCGGGGAAGGTTTTTTGCAAAAAACCTTTGCGATTTCCCTATGCAGGTAGATTGTTCCGTTGCCATTTTCCAAGTGAAGGTTTAACGTTCGGTAACCCGAAGTAAGCGACCCGTTTAAAATTTTTCCGTCCTCAGTCACGTCATTGGTGTAGCTGGCGGCACGGCCTGTGGAGGAGACCGCATACTTTTTGCGAAGTTCTTTGTGGCCAATAAACTGGAGTTGTTTCCACGTTTCGCCAGGATTTTTTTTAATCATATAGTTATGATTTTAACTGGTATTGTACTGGCAAACCGTATCGCCTGTACGAAATATTGTTTCAAAAGAAAGGCTACACTATAAATATAAAAAAAAAATCCACTAAGTAGGTAGCATTTTTATAAAATATTCTTCATTAATTATTTTTATTGACTGTATTTTTTTTGCTTTCTCCAATTTGCTTCCGGCATCTTCGCCTACAACCAGGTAGTTTAATTTGCTGCTAACCCCACTCATTATTTTACCTCCGTTCTTTTCTACCATTTCTTCCGCATCACTTCTTTTTAATTTTACAAGGGTGCCCGTAAATAAAAAAGATTGTCCCGAGAGGGTATTATTTACATTGTCCGATTTTTTTTGATTCTTTAATGAAATGCCTGACAGTTCAAGGTCTTCAAGCATTTGTAAATTGTCTTCATCATGAAAAAAACGGTAAATGCTTCCAGCTACCTTTATGCCAACATCTTCCAGGTTTTGCAACTGTTCTTCACTAAAATTTTTAAAATCAAGTAAATGATCCACCGCATTGGCCAATGTTTTAGCGGTATTTTCCCCACAATAACGAATGCCCAGTCCATATATCAAACGATGTAAGGGCTGCGATTTGGAATTTTCAATGGCAGTTTGTAAATTTTCAATGGATTTTTTGCCAAACCCGTCCAATTTACCAATTGCTTCAAAGCTCAGACGGTAAATGCCCGGAACATTTATTAATATGCCAATGTCATAAAATTTCCGAACATTGGCCTCCCCGAAATTTTTAATATCCATCGCATCCTTACTAACAAAATGGATGATCCTTTCTACCACCTGTGCCTTGCAATTGATATTGATGCAACGCCAAACGGCCTCTCCCGCCGGTTTAAATAAAGGATGGGCACAAACCGGGCAATCAACCGGGAATTGAATACCGCTTTCATTTCCCGTTCTTGATTCAGCAAACGATTTTACTATCTGCGGTATTACATCACCACTGCGTTCTATTAAAATAGTATCTCCCAGCATCAGGTTTTTTTCTTTGATGTACTCTTCATTATGAATGGAAATACTTGTTACTGTAACGCCCCCCACCA
>JANOTW010000211.1:0-2684 GCA_031416575.1 Ferruginibacter sp. | reverse complement strand
GGCAAAGCCTTTTAAAAAATTGAACCCATGCGGTATTTGCATGTGGCAAGAAAAGATTTAGTGAATATTAAAAGCCCCTTTGATGATATTTGGAAAAGCGGGGGATAGAGTGGTAAAAAAAAATAGTCGCCACTGACTATTTAAAAAAAGCGGGTATTTAAGGAAATAGGCGCAACCGAACATTTAAAAAGAGCGCTGTGCAATTGAATGATTTACAATAATAAAAAATTTGCAGTTGCCCGACAATAGCGTATATTGCTGCGTTATGCCCAATTATAAGACCTGCACATACAAATTTCAATGAAGGAAAAATTTATTTTTTTAGCTCTCATATTTTCATGGACTGCATATGGACAAACCATAAAAAGTGGTGAAACTTATGCTGACCTTTTATTCGTGAATGCTGAAATATATACTGTAGATGCAGCAAAAAGTTGGGCAGAAGCAATGGCAATAAAAGATGGAAAAATTATCTATATAGGCTCCTTGCAGGAAGCAAAAAAATATCAAACAAAGCTGACCAAAATAATCGATTGTGAAGGCAGGTTTATAATGCCTGCATTTTATGATTTGCATTGTCACATCCTGCAGGCAGTATTGGATGAAGAGCGATATTTCAAAATACAATCAAGCTCTCTTGAAGGAACAATAAAGAAGATTCAGGATGGTATAACCAAGCAAAAAAAGAATACCTGGATAACAGGCGCTGGTTATTTTCCTGAACTATTTGGAGAGAAAGGACCTAACAAAACCCTTCTTGATTCACTCATTCCTGATAAGCCGGCATTCTTTTTTGATATTGGTTACCACAATATATGGGTTAATTCAAAAGCACTACAATTAGCTGATATTAATAAAGAAACTATTTATAAAGACCATGACGACTGGATCGTAAAGGATAAGATTACTGGTGAACCTACCGGTTGGATAAAAGAAGATGCAAGGGAGTTAATTACTCATATGGCGCCAAAACCAAATTACCTGCAGGCAGATTTAAAATATACTTTTTCCCGGGTGGCAGAAATGCTGGCTGAAAATGGTATTGTCAGTGTTCAGGATCCGTCGTCCTTTGATATTAATCTATTGAAGCTATATCATTCTGCAGATTCAATGGGTTTGATAAAATCTTTTAATGTCTCCTTTGGATTACCTTATCTAATAAAGAATGACAATCTTTCTTTGGATGAAAGATTATCAGACATAATAAAATTAAGTAAGAAATATCAGTCAAAAAATGTAAAGACAAAAACAGTAAAATTATTTATTGATGGTGCTTTAGAATCGAAAACGGCAGCCGTGTTAGAACCTTATTTAAATTCAATGGAAAGAGGTACGTTGTTGTATGATTCGCTTCAATTAAAGATAATCATACAAAAACTTGATTCAGCCGGTTTTCAACTGCATTTACATGCTACTGGTGACAGGGCAATAAGAGCATCTTTAGACGGAATTGAATATGCGATACATATTAACGGGAATAACTTTAGAAGGCACCAAATAGCACATGCCAACCTTCCTCATCCGGACGATATTCCAAGATTCCGTAAACTTGGCATTATTGCAAATATGCAACTTTGGTGGATGGATAATTCAACATATTATACAGAACTATTACCTTCAATAATAGGTGAAAAGAGAGTTCAGCAAATGCATCCATTTAAATCATTTTCAAACCAAGGGTGTTTGCTTTCTGTAGGAAGTGATTATCCCGTAACCCCACTAAGTCCGTTTGAAGCTATACAAAAAGCCATTACCCGCAAAGACATTGATTCAAAAAATGAGCAAATAATTGGAGAAAAAGAGCGCCTGGATTTACCTGAAACAATAGCAGCTTTTACTATGGGGGGCGCCTATGCTCAATTTATGGAGAAAGATGCGGGTTCACTTGAAATAGGAAAATGGGCTGATTTTATTTTGTTGGACAAAAACCTGTTTGCAATTGACCCTACGGAAATACATAAAACAAAATTGTTAAAAACATTTTATAGAGGTAAGCAAGTTTTCAAAAATAAATAACTGGGCATAACATTGGCTTGCTGCTATGCTGGCAGACGAATAAATCCTCATCTTTTTGTTCGCTATCAGCAGCGGTTTCGGCAGATGTAATTCTATTCGGCTTTTGTTCTTATCTTCATCATCAGTAATTTTATTGGGCTTCAGTTGCCAGGCTGACATTTATAAAATACCAGCACAGCAGCAAGCCCTAACGTTGTAGGCAATTTGTTTCGACATCTCAATCATGAAAAAACTAAGACTACCATTAATTGTTGAATTCTCATTCTTTCTGCTGTTTTGCTGCGGGGAAAAATACCACACGAAAAATTCAACTCGGAATTATGGAAGACTGCTAACCTTAATTCTGAAGAAAATATGACTTTGCGGTGGGACATGATGAATGATTTACGCAACAAACACAAGTTGGTGGGAATGACTAAGAAAGAAATTATAGAATTGCTCGGAGACCCTGGAGACACAGCAAGTTCTGAATTTAGATATTACTTGGGCTATTCAAAGACAGGTATCAATACTGGAACTTTGATAATTATCTTCAATGACAAAAATATCGTGACGGAGATAAAGGTTTGGCAAGGATAACTTACAATGACATTATCGTGAGAATATGAAAATATTTTTAACTGCATTATCAATTCTGTTTTTTGCAAGTTTTACAACTGCACAAAAGC
>JANOTW010000210.1:0-1967 GCA_031416575.1 Ferruginibacter sp. | reverse complement strand
CGCAATTAAAGATCCCCAATGGTAGTAAGTACAAGAGTACCCAAATAAACCGGGACTGATGTTTCGCTAATAACAAATCAAAAATTTACAGGTCATTCATTTTCAAATGGCGGGCTGCTTTTTGAAAGGTGGCGTTATTTGAAGACCCTGTTTTGCCCCCGGCCCCTTAAGGGGAGGTCTTCTGCCAGTTCATTACCTACGCCTAAAGAACCGCTCATTAAAACGCAATTAAAGTTGCCCATAGGTATTAAGTATAAGAGGGCGATGCAACGATGCTCCACATAGCTTCTTAGCCCGGACAAAAAATATGGTTGTATAGAAGGGCTCTGCCTGATTGCGCAGGCAGACAGGGATGATGACCATTGTCTTCTCTGCCCGGACAAAAAAATCTTATTCATGTTTTTATCCGTTGTGCATTATAGTAAAGCTGAATAAAAAAAATAAACGGAAATTGCATCCGCTTACTATTTACAATTGTAACTTTTATAATAATATCATGTTGAAACATATTTTAATTGGCGCCATAAGTATCACAACTATTTCATGTAATTATAACAGCGCAAAGGATAAAAAAGCTACAGAAATCGTGAATGAATGTATAGCAGCACATGGTGGGGAGAATTATCGCAATATGGATATTTCGTTCGACTTTCGACAATTCAGGGTTCACTTAAAACAAAATGGGGGCGCTTTTCTTTATGAAAGAACTTCAAAAGATTCGTTGAATAATGTATGGCATGACGAGCTTACCAACGATTCTTTCACCAGAAAAATGAATGGGAAAAAAGTAGCGTTAAGCCAGAAAGAAATTGATAAATATAAAGAAGGGCTAAATGCTATTTCCTACTTTGTTTTACTTCCATTTAAACTTTCCGAACCAGCGGTTAACCTTAAATATTTAGGTGAGATTACTATTGAAAATAAGGTGTATGAGAAAATTGGTGTTTCATTTGATGCAGCAGGTGGCGGAAAAGACCATCTGGATGAATTCTGTTACTGGATCAATAAAACCGATCATACAATGGACTATTTAGCTTATGCAAGCGGTGGCCCAAGATTTAGAAAGGCGGTAAAAAGAGAAAAAGTTGATGGCATTGTTTTCCAGGATTACGAAAACTATGAAGTATCAGACAGCACCATTGCTACCGTTAACTATGATTCAGCTTTTATTGCAGGCAAGATTAAACTGCTTTCAAAAATTGAGCAACAGAATTATACTTCCAATAAATCAACAAAGCGGTAAGCTATCACCGTAATTTTTTTTGATTAACTGCAAGAGCTTTATAATTTAAGAGGAACTGTCACTAAAGCCTTATCCCAGGCAAGTTTCATAGTTCCCTGATTTTCTCCAATGGTTTCAAATTGAATGGGATTAATCACTTTAAATATTTGCGTAACCCTTGTACCACATCAAGCTGCCCCCTGATGATTTTTCGCCTTATGGAATTTATTTTCAACTATTTCCCACATATCAAACGCAGGGATATGTTGTTTTTTTTTTCATTCTGTAATTGCAAATTTCGCATACGCATAGTTTATACTTTCGCTCTTTCCGATTTCCCTGATATCTTTCAAATCCCCTGATGCACATAAATTTAAAAATGTTGCCCTTGGGCATCCTTTATTCCTGCTTGAATCACTGGTAATAATTTTTTCCGCTGCTGCACTCCATGCTTTTTCAAAAAGGATCCCTTTTCCTAAAATGTTTAAATAAGCTTCCCTTGCTACAATGGAATATTGATTTTCTTTTTCCATAATAATTTTTTAGGATTAGGTACATTATGCGCAAAGATTCTGTGGTATTACTTTCTCTTTTAAATTCGTTGCATTTGCCTCCCTCCCGATGGCAATCGGGACGTAACTCCTGCAACGCCGCTGCTTTTGCTTCTTTCAAAAAATAAGCTTCGCATTTTTTGAATACCGACTACGTCGGTACCGAACCAAAAGAGGCGGCTTATGCAGTTACT
>JANOTW010000209.1:0-5076 GCA_031416575.1 Ferruginibacter sp. | reverse complement strand
TAAACTCACTAAATAAAAACGGCTTATAACATTAAGAACAATAGCCGAAAGTCCCCAGCAAAAGCCCCCCGTTAAAAAACTGTTAATGGGGGGCTTTTGGTTATTGTTTGTTGACCGACGCCTTGCAGGGTGCCACTGCTCCTTTACTGTAGGCAATTAGTAGCTAAGGGAAGCTATGTACCAGGCATAAAACAAAGCAGTAAAGCAGTGGCTGCTTTTTATTGCGATGCCCTTTCTGCACAGGTTACAGCAATACCATTAGCTACTAATTGCCTACACTACAGTAAAGGAGCAGTGGCACCCTGCTGGCGTCGGTCAACAAACAATAACCAAAAGCCCCCCATTAACATCTTTTTAATGGGGGGCTTTTTCTGGGGGCTTTCGGCTATTGTTCTTAATGTTATAGCCAGTGCTTTCGTTGCCGTCCTGTCTCGTCCAATTCAAACTTGTCAATTCTTATTCCTTGTCCAAGTATATTGTTGTTGCTTTTATTTCTCACTGCCCTGGTTATCCATTGATAACCAAAGTCCACTTTCCCATCTTGATTAAACCAGTCTTGCGGATAAATAAAGACCCAATTGTCCTTGGGCTTTATTACTACTAATGCTGTGTTATTCCATTCTGCTTTCCCGTTAAGATATAAATTTGGAATGTCAGCGACAGTTATAAACTCATCAAAATTTTTAAAGTCCTCAGGGAATTCAACTTTAAATGATTCTTTGTCTGCGTTTAGTTGAAATGAAACAGTCGAATAGGGCTTACCGTTTAATAGGTATGGTGTTGATTTGTCTGAATGAAGCTTTAAAATTGATTGATTGCTGTCAGAAAATGTTTGTAAATCTTTTGTCAAATACAAATTGATTGTCAAAGTTGGAAAGCCAATGCCGTCAATGTTTGAACGTGTCCATACACAAAACATGTCACCCAATGCCGAAGGCTGGATGTAAACGTAAGCCTTAAAAAGTCCAAGAATATCTTTGTCGTTATTTAGTGTAACTATACCAACATACTCTTCATTTATCTTGTCCACAAAACTCCAAACTAATTGTGAATTGTCAATTTGCAATTTTGGTTTTGTTTTGTCAAAATACCAAGGCAATAGAAATGGTGCTTTGTCAAAAGGATCTGCTTTTGGTCTGCCGAATATTTTGTCAAGTGTCAGCATTGGCTATAACGTTCAGGGCTTTGTGCAGGTGGGGAAATAGCATTCCGTCTGCCCGGAACCGCTGCTGATTGAAAATATAAAGTTGAAGTTAAGTACAAAAGTTCAGCGATGTTTGTCAAGCCCGAACAAAAGCTGAATAGAATTACAAATGCTCATCGTTATTCCGTCTGCCCACTTGCACAAAACCCAATGTTGCGATAGCCTTGTAGCTTGTGACGAAAACTTGTAACTCTTGCGGAAAACAATTTGAATAGTAAAAGGTAACCAAACCCATTATTAATTTGTAATTTGGTATTCTAAAACGAAACGAAATGAATCCAAACAAAGCATTATGGGAAAAAGGTGATTTCACCCTAATCGCCGAAAGCATGCGGGAGAGCGGTGCGGCGCTTGTCGCCAAACTGGGTATCACTAAAGGTCTTAACGTTCTCGATCTCGGCTGCGGTGATGGTACGACGGCTATACCTGCGGCAAAACTTGAGGCCAATGTTTTAGGTGTAGATATAGCAAGAAATCTCGTCGAAGCGGGAAACGTCCGGGCAAAAGCTGAAGGGCTTACAAACTGTTCCTTCCAGGAAGGTGATGCCACAGATTTGCATGAACTGAAGGATCAAAGTTTCGATCTCGTCGTAAGCATCTTTGGTGCCATGTTCGCACCAAAGCCATTTGATGTGGCAAGGGAAATGGTTCGTGTTACTCGTCCGGGAGGAAGAATAGTTATGGGGAACTGGATACCGGGAGACCCAACACTGGTGGCGCAAATTCTAAAAATCAGCTCTGCCCATACACCACCACCACCGGAGGGTTTCATTAGCCCTATGTTGTGGGGTGTAGAGAGCCATGTTATAGAACGTTTTGGTAGTGCCGGTGTCGCAAAAGAAAATATATCATTCAGCAAGGATACTTTCACATTTAACGCCTCTTGCCCACCATCAGAATTCGTTAGTAAGTTCAAAAACTACTATGGCCCTACCATGAATGCTTTTGAAGCTGCTGAAAAGAATGAAAAGGCCTTGGATCTGCAGCATGAGTTAGAAGTTTTGTTTGAGAGTCAAAACAAGAGCACAACCGAGAATACCACTTCCATACCGGCAACTTTCTTACTTGTCACGGTTTTACGTTGACCATGTGGGGAGAATAGGCCATAATGCAACCATTGTCATTTTTACAAGTTTGACTACGATAATTATCCAGTTGTTTGGCTTTGGGGTGTAGGCTTTCGCACAACGTTTAAGGCTTGGCGATGGGCTGGTATTTTATAATGTCCTGCCCAGAACCAAAGCTGAAATTGTTACTAAAGATGAAGATAACAACTAAAAGCTAAATAGATAAGGTCAAGCTGGAACTATTGCTGATATTGATTTTCAGCCGATTGTTATTCCGTCAGCCAGCCTATTGCCAAACCTAATGTTACCTGCCGTATTTTTATTCAACAGGATGTGCTTTTTTAAATTTCATAATTCTTTTTTCAATATTCTTTAGGTCTCTATAATTGTCAGCTTTCCTATTCTCAAGCTCTTTCAAATAAAATTTATAAGCAGTTTCGTAATCTTTTTGCAATTCGTAGTTTGAGCCAAGAAACATGTAAGCATCTCCTGTCATTTCTGAATTGGGCTTTTATTTCATTCCAACTTAACGCCATAATTTAGATTATAGTTGCTAAAATAAGCAAGTATTTTGATCTGTTGTAATTTCTGTTTGGGAAATGGGGGTGATGGGCAGGCTTTGGGTTTTATTTACGAATAGGATTAATTTATCCGCCTGTAACATTAAGTTGATATTTCTTCATTATTTCAAAAGCAATTTCGAAATCAGAAATTTCAACAGGCCAAGTTCTAAACTTATTATTCTGATGTTTAATTTGGTTTAAAAATTTTCTGCCTTTTTGTAATTTTTCTGTTTCTGCTTCACTAAGATTTTGGAATCTGCAAAGTTTTATAATTACATCGATTAATAATTCTCTTTCAATTAATAGTTTATTATTGTTCGCATTCATTCTTACACTAATTCTGAACGAAGAAATAAATTTTCTTCCCTGAGTAATAATATTTCTTCTGATTGTATCAATATGCAAAGAAATGAAATTTGTTGACAACTTTAGTGGGCTGAATAGTTACAAGGAATTTACTTCTATAAGTGTAGCTGACCGTTGGAAACTAATGGAAGAATATGCTGAAACAATTGGGCAAAATGCAGCTTTTACATTAATAACAGTGGTAATTGATAAAACAAAAAGCGGTTTACAGCCGGAAGATTATTTGACTACAGCAGTAACTAAACTGTACCAGGCTTTTGATGAATTTTTAAAAGCCAATGGCTCCAACGGAATTTTATTTTTTGACCGTGCCAATGAACGGCATATCAATACGCATGTAAGAAAGTTGTTGGGAACAGGTGCCAGCGGCGAAACAGTGCCGGGAGTGAGAATAGGATGGGTAATTGAAGACCCTATATTCCGGGTTTCTTCAGATTCTATGTTTATTCAATCGGCAGATGTAGCTGCTTATACATTAAAAGAAAAAGAGTTTCCACAGGCTTTCAGACAGAAACACCAGGCTCATAAAATTTTCGCAAGAAAACTCAGTACAATTTGTTTTCAATCTAAAATAGCTGACGAAGATGGAATTATCAGAACATAAAAAAACCCCGGTTCGAAACCGAGGACTTGTTCCGGGCCTTCTGAGGTCGTACAACCTCTTTGATCCAGAACTACAAATATAAGTCAAATGTTTGTAAAAAAAGTAATGAAATAAATACAAAATGGACACACCAAGTTTTAAAGAAGATCATATCAGCCAGGTACCTGCTTTGCAGTTGCTCCAAAAATTGGGATATATCTATCTCAATCCGGATGAAGCATTGGAGCTAAGGGGCAATAAAACCACCAATGTGATTTTAGAAAAAGTGTTGCGTAACCAGTTGAAGGAAATCAACAGCATTAAAATAAGTTCAAGCAAAACGTCATTATTTACCGATGCCAATATAGAAGCCGGAATTTTAGCATTGAAAGATTTGCCGATGAATGAGGGCTACATATCCGCTTGCGAAGTGGCATATAACCGTATTACGCTGGGAAAGGATTTGGAACAAAGCATTGATGGCGACAAAAAAAGTTTCCCCTTACAGTACATTGACTGGAAAAATATAGAGAACAATGTATTTCATGTAACCGAAGAATTCAGGGTAATGCGAAGCACCAGCAAAGAACATTACATACCCGATTTGGTTTTGTTTGTAAATGGAATCCCTTTATGTGTGATTGAGTGCACGCGGCCAGACATGAAAGAACCGTTATCACAGGCAATCAGTCAGCACCTGAGAAGTCAGCAGGACGATGGCATATGCAGCTTATATGTTTATGCCCAAATGGTATTGAGTATTGCAACCGATTCGGCTAAATATGCCACCAACGGAACGACAGAAGAGTTTTGGGCTATTTGGGATGAAAAGTTTGAAACCAAAGCAAGTGAGCAGGAATACAAAGCCATTTTGCAGCAACTAAAAAATCAACCGCTGAGTGCAGCGCAGAAAAATAAATTGTTTGCAGACCGCTTTCGCTATGTACGTTCTTATTTTGATGGATTAGAAACTAAAACAATTGAACCAATCAGGCAAGATGAATATATTTATTCTTTATGCCGGCCAGAGCGGTTAATGGATTTAATTTTCAATTTCATTTTGTTCGACAATGGAGAAAAAAAGATTGCCCGGTATCAGCAATATTTTGCAGTAAAAAAAACAATGAAACGAATTCTCTCCCCCCTCGCTTTTGGAGAGGGGCCGGGGTGTTGCGCTGTGTTAAATCCGTGAGGTGGGGATATGCAAATTGAAACACCTCTCAATTACCCGGCAGGTAACCAATCCTGTCCGGCAAGGTTTAGTCAACCACCGGAAGCGAGTCTTGCGTAGTT
>JANOTW010000208.1:0-4151 GCA_031416575.1 Ferruginibacter sp. | reverse complement strand
GAATCATTGAGAAGAAAAAAAGTAAAAGACTATCAATAACCATTTGTATTTTTAATCATCATTTAGCTCTTACATTTATTACCTGCTGCGCAGGTGGGTCAACATCCCGGAAGGGTGGGTCAACATGCCCGGAATTTACAGTCTTGTAGTGTCATTGCCACTTTTGTCAAGTTCAATACTATGATTAACTTCAAAATAATTATACAATTTATAAAATGCACTTTTGTGAGCATAATCTATATCCTTAATTTCAAAATTGTAAGTTAAGTTTACAAGTCCCTTGATACCAAAATTTGAGGGCGAACGCCAATACGAAAGAACGAATTTGTCTTTTGATAATTTCTCTTCATAATCTGCAATCTGGTCATTTGATAATTTGTCAATATCAATTACGATTAAACTGTTATAGTTTATTAATTTATCTTTCTTTCTCTCAATATTGAATGACCCGCAAAACGTAATAGCAGGCAATTGTAATTTTTCAGCACTGTAAGCTTCTTTATCTTCATTTAAGTAAAGTTCTCTCAACTTAGTTACTTCGTCCTTTAGGTAATTACTTTTTATTAAATTCAGCGTTTCTCTAATTGATAATTGTTTTGAGATTTGCGAAAAAGTATTGATTTGAAATGAAGTTTGTCTTTCAAGCATGTTATCAGAATTGTATGTCATTGTAGCGTTCAGGGTCTTTTAGAATGGCACATTACGCAACAATTTACGCAATTGTAAGCAATCGCAATTATTTTTATATGTTGAAAAAATCAAATGATTAGTGTATGCATTTTTCAATTTGTCGGTTGCGCCAATCTGCTACCCCTCTATACCCCCGTTTTCCCATAATGCATCGAAGGGGCTTTTTATTACTAACAGCTTTTCATTGGCTACCTGCAAATATCGCCGGATAGTTCTTATGCTGAAATGGCCAGGGCAAATCCTGTATATATTTTACATTGATCCCTTTTTCTATAGGGTGCGTGGCAACTTTGCGTGAATTAAAATAAGCTGGGTTCATTTCAAAGCTGGCCGGTAGAGCTACCCGCCCCTGGTGCAAAACGCAATTAAAGATCCCCAATGGTATGCGGCACAAGAGGGCGATGCAACGATGAACCATATAGCTTCTTAGCCCGGACAAAAAATGTATTTCGCTGACGGTTGCCAACCTTACTTAGGCTTTAATTATTTAAAGGCTCCTTGCAAAGGTTGGCAACCCTTAAGGAATGGAGCGCCAGAATGGGATGCACCCTAAATACTTTAAAGTGATTGTTATCATGTACCTCCAATGTTGCTGCTTTACATTGAGCGCTACTATATCGTATAATTTTGTATTCCTGAATGAAGCGGCTCAAATGTGAGTAATAAAATACCCACCGTATTATCAGTTCCGCATTATACGTGCTGTATAAATCTGGCACAAATTTTCCCTTTTTATATTTTCGGTTTCTTAATAACTCATTATGATTAATAATTTCAAAACGGTGTCGTATCCTCAAAGGCTGAGTTACCAGCTTTTAATGATTTTACTGATTGGCATTTTTATTTACCTTGGCCACGGAGTGTTGGTACCCATTTACTTTTCCATCCTTTTAGCCATCTTACTGTTACCCATTACCAGCTTACTGAGAAGATGGTATATTCCGGATACGCTGGCAAATTTTATAGCGGTAATACTTGCATTGGCTTTAATAGGAAGCGTTGTCTATTTTCTTTCTTCGCAAATGGCAGTATTTTTTAATGATATCCCTTCCATCAGGGAACACCTTGCCACGCATATTACAACATTGCAAAACTGGGTATTTCAAAAATTGCATATCAGTCCGGCGGAGCAGAAGGTTTTTATTGAAAACGCCAGGAAAGGTGTACGGAACACGGGCGGGCAGTACATCGGGCAAACATTTCTTACCGTATCCGAAACAGTAATGCTTATTGTGCTGGTGGCCATCTATTCGTTTCTGATACTTTGTTACCGGCATTTGATCAGGCGTTTTTTGTTTGCGGTTTTTAACAGCCAGCAAAAAGAAAGCCTTCAGCATGTACTGGTAGAATCAAAACAAATTATACAGAAGTACATGACGGGGCTGATAATAGAAATGGCCATTGTCGCTACCTGCAATTCGGCTGTTTTATTATTGATCGGCATTAAGTACGCTATTTTCCTGGGCGTATTTGCCGCTGTACTTAATATCATCCCTTATATAGGTTTAATTGCCGGGCTACTTTTTACCATACTGGTAACCTTGGGTTATTCGTCCAGTATCAACGATATCATTTGGATAATCGTTGGTATGGAGACCATTCATTTTTTGGACGCTAATTTTTTAATGACCAAGATAGTTGGGTCGAAAGTGAAGATAAACGCCCTGATGACCATTGTTGGCGTTGTAATTGGTGGCACCCTTATCGGGTTGCCGGGAATCTTTTTGGCGTTACCCACCATCGCCATTATGAATGTGATATTCGCACAAATCGATTCACTTAAGCCATGGTCAATTTTGCTGAGCGATGACCGGGAGAATATCCCTCAAAAAAGAATATTAAGGCAGTTACAAAAGTTGGGGGGCAAAAAAAATAGCCAGGTTGTTTTAAGGGAATAGATTTGTAAATTCCGGCGTCCTCATTTTGCACCAATACCCGGTTGCAGGTAAGCCTTCAATGCGGTATAAGGCACCAGCAAATTTATTTCACCATCCGCAAAGGATTTAATTGCATAAGGGGCATAAATAAATCCAATACCATTACCGGTTAAATAAAAGTTTTCGATAGGTTTAATTTTCTGGACTAAAAAACCATTTTGGTCAAGTGGCTTGTTATTTTTTATACCGTACTGTAGCCTTGCCACCTGATCCAGTATCCCAGGCATTACCAGTAAACCGGCATCATTTACTACATCGGATAATTTTAATTTCTTTCCCGTTTGCTTATTAAATGTGCTAAGCGAGGTTGCAAAACTCCCATGGGCGCCACCGCTATAGCCCGCATTGTAATTGGCAAGCGTGATGTATTTTTCATTTTCAAACATTACCAGCATCCGAAACTCTTCCTGTAAGGTTAACGATAACCCCAATTCGGATGCCTCCTTTGGAGAAACCTTGCTGTTGGCTTTTCTCCATGATGCGATATACCTGTTTTTTTCATCAATCAGCCATTTACCTATTTCCTCTACCGGGGTATTTATTCCAAACATTTGCCGGATCTCATTTTTATACACCTGATCGGTATTGCTTTGGTTTACCGGCCAGATAGCGGAAGCTGTATAATTGCAATCCGATTGATTTTTTAACTGAGGGGGTAATTTAGCGAAGCCCTCAGTATAGAAAAAACTAAAAGGGGTAAATGTTTTTTCGGTGTTTACCTGCAGATTAAAAGCCGCCTGCTTTGGCGTGCCCTTATCTTTTGACAGCCCGCTCATTCCAGTAAAGTTGTTCCCCCTCAATACACCTGAAATAACGATGTCCATCGGGCCACTGTTAGCGCTCATGATAAGGCTGTCTGATTTTTTTGCCGGCTCATTGTAATAGAGTTGCATGGGCCATTGGTTTTCAAGAAACCACAGGTAACCGCTGTAATTTTTTGCGGATTTGTGTAAATGAAGGGTTGCGTTATAATTACCCATTTTACCCGTAAATACTTTGTACCATCCATCCACGGATTGTGCGGTTGCGATGGATACGGAAAAGGATAGTACAAAGACGGCAACGGCTTTATTTATAAAAGTATTTAATTGCATGATAAAAAATTTTTAAGTTTAGGGATGTTGTTTCCGATGCCCTGAAAGCAGGTTAAAGGCCGTACCAATAAAAGCAGGGATTAACGAAACAACCATATTTTCTTTGTTGTCCCGGCAGAAGTATTTCAATTAAGCATCCTTGCGTCGCACTCGTGTACCGCATACCATTGGGCAACTTTAATTGCGTTGTAATGAGCGGTTCTTAGCCGAAGTTGATGCACTGGCAGAAGGCCTCCCCTTTAGAACCATCCCGATCTGTGCCGACCTTTCGGCATTTTTCGGGAAAGGTTGTCCCGATTCATCGGGTGAGCCTGGGCTCGCTCATGCCTATATTTATGGGTGATATTTGCATGGCCGCAATATCAGAAATAACCGCAATCCTAACAAACTGTTTTATGACTTGTCAAAGTAGAATTAAGTATTTTTTTTA
>JANOTW010000207.1:0-2634 GCA_031416575.1 Ferruginibacter sp. | reverse complement strand
AAAACCATTTCAGAGGGGGCTTGTGCCGGCACAAACACATTATGTTGTATGATAAAGTTGTACCAGTCAGAAACCCATACCGCTCCATCAGGGCCCACTTCGGCATGTACCGGGCCTACCCACTCATCTGAACTTGCCATTAAATTCCAGCCGTCTTTTTCTGTAAACCCTGCTCCTTTTGGTTCTATAATGGCATTATGGAGAAGCCTTACAGTAGGCTCGCAAACTAAGGCAATACGATTCCAATATTCTTTTGGAAAACTTCTGGCGGTATAAAGATGATGCCCCGCTGCTGAGGTAAATCCCCCCACTACATCTACCTGCCTTAAATTCGGCGTCATTGCATGAACATCATAATGTCCGTCTATTTTTTGAACAGGCAACACATCCGAACCTTCAAGCGCCCTTTGGGCATATTTGGCAGGCATGGAATAATAGGCGCTATGGGTATTATTGGCTGTAGATATAAATACATTGTTGTCTTCCGATATGCCTAATCCCCAGGTATTGTTGCTGGTATTCGCCAGGAATTCCATACCTGTCCCATCGGGGTTTACATGATAAACCCCTGTACGAAAACTCATGGTTTTTCCATCCTTCGTAGTGCCATTATAGCCCGATCCAACAACGCCCCATATTTTATTATCAAACCCATATAGAAGATTGGAGGGCCCAAAATGCGTATCATTCTTTTCCCAGCCGGTCATGATGTTTTCCCGGACATCAGCCTTATCATCTCCATTCGTATCTTTCAGGAAAACAAAATAAGGGGCCATGGATACCACAATACCGCCATTAGCGAAAACCATACTGGTAGGGATATTCAGGCTATCGGCGAATATGGTGAATTTATCAGCTTTGCCATCGCCATTGGTGTCTTCGCATATTTTAATGCGGTCATTGGCCGCACCATCAGTTTCTAAAAATGTATTCGGATAATCAACCGATTCAACTATCCATAAACGTCCTCTTTCATCCCACGCCATGGCTATTGGATTTGTAATATCCGGTTCGGAGGCAAACAATTGAACCTCAAAATCAACAGGCACCTGAATTAATTTTTTTGATTGCCCAGGGCTTAATGCTTCCTGCATTTTCGTGACTAAATGCCGTGTAGCGAAGCTGGAGATAGAATCAGGATAAATACTTACATCAGGAATGTTCAGGCTGGCGATTTGTTCTTTTACTTTATCGCCAATAGCCCAAAGAACGCCCTGGCTTACCAGTTTCAGGAAACCATATTTTAACCATGTGCTATCATTATGCCCGTAAGCTGTATAAAACACCCTGCCCTTTCCCTGATTGCGTACCCAGGTGTAAGGTTCGCGAACATTCCCTTCCACACGTTCCATCAAAACAACCATGTCGGGATTTAGTTTCTGGTGCACATAAGTTTCGTCCCATGAAGTAAATTCAGTAACACCCTTCATAACAGGATGGGATACATTAACAATCTTGCCGGTAAATGAGCCAACCCCATGTGATTTGAATTGCCCCCCGATTGTTTTAATATACCAGTCCGAATTTTTAAAACAACCAGTAGCGCTATGCAAAGGGATCAAGCCCTTCCCTCCTTCTACAAAGTTTTGTAAAGCCTTTTCCTGAGAAGGGGATATAGAATCATGATTAGCATATATAATCAACCCGTCATACTTACTTAAGTTGGCATCATTTAAATCCGCGAGTTCATTGGTATAGGTAAGGTTTATGCCGGATTTAAAAAGTTGTATGGCCATCCAGGGTGCATATTTTCCTGCATCGTGGTGCTTACTGGCATGGCCCAGAAATAAAACCTCTCCCCTTCTTGCAGGTTTTAGTGAAGTAAACTTATCTGGATTAATGGCGGCGGTATTTTGCGGAGCAACCGTTGTTGTTTCTTCCGCATTTCGGATTGTAGTTACTTTGAAAGCACAATTTTGAAAGCAAATTCCGGAGGCAATAAAAAATAAAATGGAAAATCGTGTAAAGTGAAGAGTTCTTTTCATTGATGATATTCAAGCTTGATAGATCACCAATATTAACGCATTCATGTGAAGGCATGTTATTTATTTGTTTCAAAATCAATTCAATGCGTATCATTTTTAAGCTGACATTATTAATGATATTACTTTTCAATTTTAAATAGGATCAGTGTACGGGATATGCGAGCAGTACTGCGTTGATAAACGATATCTATACTGCACAAAGAATAAAATGAATAAGATTTTTTGTCCAGGCTGTGAAGCAATGGGCAGCATCGTTGCATCGCCCTCTTGTACTGAATACCAATGGGGAACATTAATTGTGTTTTATTATAACAATTTTTACCCCCTTTTGGAACATCCCGATTTTTCGTTCGTTCGTTCGTAGAGACAAGGCAATGCCTTGTCTCTACAATTGGCCAACCGGTTAACCGGACAATCGCATAACCAACCAAACACCTATACCAATCAATAATAAATTGGTAACAAAAAATAATCGAAATTAAATTGCAATGCCAGACAAATTTCAAAATAAATACCGCATACCATCTGCCCGTTTGCAAACCTGGGATTAACACACGACACGAAGAGAAAAGGCAAAGCCGAACTAACAAGGCAATGCATTGTCTCTAAAATCGTATAATTGAACAATCGGTTAACCGGTCAATCGCAT
>JANOTW010000206.1:0-2717 GCA_031416575.1 Ferruginibacter sp. | reverse complement strand
CGTTTTATGATTAGAAACCAACACTTCTAAGTTTGCCAAACCCAAATCAGGCTAATCAAACAAATCAGTTACAATCAGCGGTTCAGACATTGTACAGAATACCATTGGGGAACTTTAATTGCGTTTTATGATTAGAAACCAACACTTCTAAGTTTGCCAAACCCAAATCAGGCTAATCAAACAAATCAGTTACAATCAGCGGTTCAGACATTGTACTGAATACCTTTGGGGAACTTTAATTGCGTTATGCCGGACCGTTCATCTGGCGCAGGTAATGAATTGGCATTGCCCTTTAGGGGACGGGGTAACTTGTATTATTTTTTTTATTGAACAAAACAAAATGCCACTGATTGCATGTTATGTAGCATAATTGAGTGAAGCTAAACGATGGGCTAATTATCAAAGTATCGGATAAGCACATAAGCGCTGTATTTTAATTTGTGTCAATCTGGCCATTCGTGGCAAAATCACATTAGTAAATTCCCGGATTAGCAGATGGGTGCATCCCAAATTGTCGCTACAATTATCAGGAACGTGGTCGGTGGGACACCGACCACGGCGGGCTTCCCCTGGCTGGTGTCCCACCAGCCAGCGACAATTTGGGATGCACCCTAGCAGATTAGCAGATTAGCAGATTAGCACATTGGGGTTTTTGCCCTACCTTTGCCCCCCGAAAAGCAAATTTCAATAAAATAATTAACCTTGATATGTCAGGAGCGTTAAAAGAAGTCCGCAACAGGATTAAGAGTGTACAAAGTACCCAGCAGATAACCAAGGCCATGAAAATGGTAAGCGCCGCCAAGCTGCGCCGTGCACAGGATGCCATTACCCAGATGCGTCCATACGCTAAAAAGTTACAGGAAGTGCTCAGTAATATCGTCAGTAATAACGATGGGGATGTAAACCTGGCTTTGGCCACCGAAAGAAATGTTGAAAAGGTAATGGTCATTATTGTTACCAGCGACAGGGGATTGTGCGGGGGATACAACAGTAACCTGATTAAATTGGCACGCCAGGTGATCCAGAACAAATACAGCAGCCAGCATGCAAAGGGGAACGTGAAGGTGTTGCCAATAGGAAAGAAAGGATTTGAGCATTTCACCAAGAGTGGGGGATTTGGCGTAGTGGATCAATATTGGGACATTTTTACCGGGCTTAGTTTTGACAGGGTGCAGACTGCGGCCAAATATGCCATGGAAGCTTTTGCTAAAAAAGAAATAGATGCCGTTGAATTGGTTTACAGCGAATTTAAAAACGCCGCCACCCAACGTTTTGTCGCAGAACAGTTTTTGCCGGTACAAAAAATAAACAAACAGACTGGTGAGAAAAAAGCTGATTTTATATTTGAACCCGGTAAAGATGTTTTGATCCGTGAGCTGATGCCCAAAATTTTAAACACCCAATTATTCAAGGCGGTATTGGATGCCAATGCAAGCGAGCATGGCGCCCGTATGACCGCAATGGATAAGGCAAGCGACAATGCCAACGAATTATTGAAATCACTAAAAATAAGTTACAACAGGGCAAGGCAGGCTGCTATTACTACCGAGTTGACGGAAATTGTAAGTGGCGCCGCCGCATTGAATGGATAACCCCCATCCCCTAAAGGGGAGTTGTGGAGGAGAATAAAATTGCCCATACTATCACAGTGGACGGCAAGATAAAAGCATCTTAAACTAATCATTATTATTCCCCTTTAGGGGATAGGGGCATGGAACTTTCACAAATTATACCACATATAGAAGCCTTGATATTCGCAAGCGACAAACCTCTTACTAACCTTGACCTGGTAGAGCTGCTGAATAATGCAATGGGCTTTATTGAAGACAGGGCTACTCTTGACCAGGTAGAAGCTGCCGTAGAAGGTATTCATGAAAAGTACAGCGCTGAGTTTTATGCTTTCGAATTAAAACAGAGCGGTGGCGGATGGCAGTTTCTTACAAAAAAGGAATATCATAAAACGATCGCCCAGTTGAATGGTGATAAATTTTTAAAACGCCTCTCTAATGCCGCTTTGGAAACACTATCTATTATTGCTTACAAGCAACCCATTACTAAAAGCGAAATTGAATCTATCCGCGGCGTAAACTGCGATTATGCGGTGCAGAAACTATTGGAAAAAGACCTGGTGATTATTGCCGGTAGAAAGGAGGAAGCGGTAGGTAAACCTTTAATCTATACCACATCAAAATCTTTCATGGATTATTTTGGTATTAATAGTGCGGACGACCTGCCAAAGATCAATGAAGTGCTGATGGAAGAGCTGGTGCAGGCTACAATTGTAAATAATGAGTTGCAGCGGGATGATGAAACCGGTGACTTGGAACAATCGCCAAACACCCAATTGGCAGTAACTGAAAATGGTGAAATAGTAGAGAATAACCAGGCGGTAACGAAAGATAACCATGATGAAATTAACGGCGAAGTTTCTCCCGAAGTGGAGATCGCTGAAGCTAAGGATCAATTAAGTGAAGTCAATGAAGAAGAGCTTGCAGCAACGGTTAGTGAAGATGAAGAAATTGTTGAAACCAATAACGAAGAAACTGATACTAATGAGGATGCGGCCGTACCGGCTATTACAGAAGAAGAAAGCGCTAAAGATAAACAGGTAAACGATAAAGAAGAAAAATCTGAATCATAAACTTTGATTAAAAATTATTTTAGGAAGGTATGACGAAGGATGTTTCTCATACCTTTTTTTATAGGATATAATTATT
>JANOTW010000205.1:0-5619 GCA_031416575.1 Ferruginibacter sp. | reverse complement strand
CCTGCAGCAATTTATAAAAGAGCGCAAAAAGCAATTGATAACCCAGGCGGTACAATACATTGGCAAAAGCAAATATTTACAAAAGATAAACAAGGAAGCTTTTTATTATACTGAGACCTTAAAAAATTATAAAGAATTATTTGCCGATAATAAAAAATCGGAAGAAACTGTGAAAGGGATACTGCAAAGGATACCTGCCTTTCAAAAATTTATGCAACAAAACAGCCAGTTGGCGGCACTGTTCGGCCAACCGGGGAGTGGCGCTGGCTTCCCTTTTGGGGCCGGGGGGGCTATGGCAGGTTTGCAAACCAGGGAGGGTGTGCAAAGTTTAATACAAGAGCGCATAGCATCCGGCGGGCCTAATGCAATGCAGCAGGTGCAGCAAAATATACAGGCGGCGCAGGGAGAATTAACTAAGTTAAAAGCCAAGCTCCAAGGCCCTCCGCTAACCAGCGGGGATGGGGGTGGTGAGCTACCGGATTTTAAACCCAACCAGCAAAAAACCAAAACCTTTTCCCAGCGGATTGAGTATGGTTTTAACGTGCAGACTGGCAAAGCCAACAACCTGCTACCAACCAGCTCAGATATTGCATTGAGCGTGGGTTACAAAATAAATGACAAATCAGTGATAGGCGCCGGCGCCAGTTATAAGCTGGGCATGGGCAGTATTCAACATATCAGGTTTACCAATGAAGGAATTGGGTTAAGGAGTTTTATTGACTGGAAGATACCCTCGCCTTTAAGAACTGGAAAATGGGGCGGCTTTTTTATCAGCGGCGGATATGATTTGAACCATTTTGCACAGTTTAAAAATATTGTGCAGTTAAAAAATTATGATGCCTGGCAGCGGGCTGCATTAATTGGGGTATCTAAAAAGATCAACATAAAAACCAAGTGGTTTAAATCAACCAAAATACAGTTGCTGTACGATTTTTTGAGTGGGCAGCATGTGCCGGTGGGACAGCCGGTGGTGTTGAGGGTAGGGTATGGGTTGAATAAAAAATAAGAAAAAATCTTTAGTAAACCAATTCAATTGAAGGAAATGTTTTTTAAAAAATTGCCATTATTATTTGTTGTCTATTTAAGTGTAGCTACTGCCAATGCACAAATTAAAGCGCCGCAAATAACTCCGCTGTCACCTAACTCTGCGTCCTTATTTAAGTACGCGGAATTACCGGTAAATATGTACACTGGTATACCGTCCATTTCTATCCCATTGTATGAAATTAAATCCGGCAGTATCTCTGTTCCAATCAGCTTAAGTTATCATGCAGGTGGATTCCGATATGAGGAACAGGCAGGGTGGACCGGCCTCGGATGGACTGTGCAGGCAGGAGGACAAGTAACAAGAAACATCAAAGGGTTTGCTGATGAAAAATATGATGGTTTTTTTCATCATTCAGTAAATTATTTAAATGCAAGCCAGTGCAGCGTTAGTTTGTTTGATAGTATAATAAAGAAATATGTAGATGTTCAGCCAGATGAGTTTTCTTATTCTATGCCGGGAAAAAGCGGCAGGTTTATACATCAACAGGGGGCAACACAACCCACTACCATTCCATACGATCCTATAAAAATTAATAAAACATGGAGTGTTGCAGATCTTTCCAAATTTGAAATAATAGATGAAAGCGGCACCACCTACCGGTTTGGGAATTATAAAAATGAAAATAGCAGGGTAGTAGAAAAAACATTTGGAGGTTCAGGTGTATATGTAGAAGATCAGGACCCAATGCCAAACTCATGGATGCTTACAGAAATAGAATCGGCCGATGTTTCCCAAAAAATCAGATACAATTACACTACAGCAAATAATGCTCAAAAATTATCGCGGCAGTACAGGATTGATATAATTGATAACCCGGGCGGCGCTGGCATAAATTGTCAATCGCCAACTCCATCAATGAGCAATGCCATTCAAACCGACCTTACCTATAGCATCGCCACGCAATATCTTTCAGAAATTCTTTTCGATAATGGAAAAGTGCAATTTATTCAATCTTCAACTTATCGCACCGATGTTTTCCCCGATCAAAGAAGTTTGGAATATATAAAAATTTATAGCCTCAATGGTACAAATTACAACTTATTAAAGTCCATCAAATTTATTTACTCCTATTTTAAAAAGAATAACAATAACAGTTTGCAGGATTGGAAGTTAAAGCTAGATAAAATTCAAACATTAAGTGCGGATGGAACGATACAGGAAGAACACAGCTTTGAGTACCACACCAATAATTTTAGTGGTGATCTCTATTACCCAAATGATTTTAATGCACAGGATTACTGGGGCTACTTCAATGGAAAAACAAGTAACACTAATTTAATACCGCAACAAACCATTTCATATGTTGCTAATCCTACTATAAATATTTCTATTGGTGGTGCAAATAGAAATGTTGATACTACATATTTAAGAGAGGGTGTTTTGAAACGCATTACTTACCCAACGGGGGGCTTTTCGGAATTTGATTATGAAGCGCACCAGTATGATTATGCAGGGCAGATCGCTTATGCAGGAGGCTTGCGTGTTAAAAGAATTACAAGCCAGGCCTCTTCTTCAGCTATTCCTATTATAAAGACCTATAAGTATGGACAAAATGCGAGCGGCAAGGGATTTCAAAATTTTTTAAATTACCTGGGTTATTTCACTACTTCCAGTATGCATTCGATGACTGCGGATTGCTGGTACCGTGCCACAACCTATAGTTCAACAAGCTCTATGCAGATTGACGGGAATGAAAGCACTCCTGTATTGTACCCTTATGTCACTGAATATGTTGGTGACCCAATCTCCAACAATGGAAGGATTGAGTATGTGTATGATGGTGGCTCTCTTCAAGCAGATGGAGTATATCTCGCCTACTATCCCGATAATAATAATATCTACAGGCAAACCAATCATTGGAAGAGGGGTAATCTCACCAAAAGAACAGTGTACAACTCAAGTGGTGCTAAAATTTCAGAAACCACTAACGCATACCTGGAGTTAAAATCTCTTGACCAGGGCTTGGGCCTTCTTGTTCAGGAAAGAGTTATTCGTGATAATTATCCACTGCCGCTTTCCTGCTATTTTCCAGTAAGGTCTAATGATTACCTTCCTGTTTATGGATATGTGCATTATCCATTAAAAACAGGCATTCTTAAATTATCAGGTACATCAGAAACGCAGTACGATCCAAATGATGTAAATAAATCGATATCAATATCTACGAATTACAATTATGAATCTGTTTACACTCAACCCATAGAAGTAGAAAAGATAATTAGCAATACATCTGGGGGTATTAATGAACGCACATCCAGTTATACAAAATATCCCTTTCAATATACTTTTACCGGAGCTCCATCAGGGTACGAGGCTTCAGGCATAAAGTATCTGCAGGATAAAAATATCATTGGATTTCCGGTAGAGCAGTATTCGGTAAAAAAAGTTTTAAGCGGTGGAACTATCATTGATTCTAAAGTAACTGGTGGCACTATCACTACATACAGATCAGATAAACCCTACCAGGATAAAATATGGCAATTGGAAACAGTTTCACCAATTCCTGTTTCTTCTTTTGGCAGCGGCTCTTCTTTAAGCGGAAATTCTTTTGTAAAAAATGCGGCCTATCAATCGAAAGTAACTTTCGATAACTATGATACAAAGGGTAATATACTTGCCTATCATAAAGAAAGCGATATTCAAAAGGTATATATATGGGGCTACAATAAAACATACCCGGTAGCCGAAGTTACCGGTGCTTCCTATAGTACAGTTATGGGTATGCTCACACAAAGCATATTAGATAATCCTGCCGATGACGCTGCACTAAGAAGCCACTTAAACAATCTCCGGAGTATTAGCGGGGCACAGGTTACTACATATACATACAGGCCGCTTGTTGGCGTAACAAGCCTTACAGATATTAACAACCGCACATCTTATTATGTATATGATGAATTTAACAGGCTTATACTTATAAAAGATAAGGATTATAAAATTCTAAAAAAGATTTGCTATAACTATAAAGGCCAGGCAGGTGATTGTTCTTTGTATGGAAATGCCGCTATTGCTGCCAACTATAACTCGCAGAACTGTCCTGGACAAACTCCAGTTCCTTATTATATTACTGTTCCTCAAGAAATGTTCTATGCTTCTACACAAACCAGTGCAGACCAACAAGCCCAGCAATATGCACAAAGTATTGCCAATGCAAATGGCACCTGCCAGGTAGTTAACATTCCCATTTATCAATACAATTATACAGGCTTTAGTTATTCAGTAGAGCTTTATAATACCAGTACAGGCCAAACCTATTGGTTTGAAATGAGCACTTATGGAAACAATATGCTCGGTTATATCCCACCTGGAACTTATAATATTAATCTCTACGGCATTGGAGATAATAACTACCGTAGTTACTATGCAGGATGTTACTATTATGGTTCTGGTTACGGCTATGCCAGCTTTTACGGAGTGCCTCTAAACTCAGGTTGTTACAATATTGATATTAATTAACTTCAAAAATTTTTGTTATGAAATACTTTTTCAGTTTTATGATTTTCGCTGGTCTTTTTTCCTTTCGTTTATTGGATGATATTTACAGCCTTTCCTTTAAAACCATAGATGGCAATAAAATAGAACTCAATACTTACCGTGGCAAAAAAATGCTTTTTGTTATCCTGCCCCTTTCTGCTGTTGATACCACCTTGTTTATTAGCGCACTGGAAACTTTGCATAAAAAATATGACAGTTCATTAGTAGTAATTGGTATTGTAGCGGAGGAAACAGGATTTAAAAAAGGGGATGAAAAAAATATTAAAAAGCTTTACGAAAATATGAAGCCCGGGTTTTTTATCACGGAGGGGATAAAGGTAAAAAAGGCTTCGGGTAACGAACAGTCCACTCTTTTACAATGGCTTACCAATAAGGATAAAAACCGGCATTTTGATAATGATGCACAGGGTATAGGCCAAAAGTTTTTTGTAGATGAGGCGGGGGAACTCTACGCAGTAATGGGGCCGCAGACTAAGCTTTCAAACCCTGTTATTGACAGGATACTCAGTAAACCCTTCCGCAAATCCCCGGATTCAAAAAAGTAAAAGCGCACTTACTGATTTTTACAGTACAACAAATAACCATTAATACACTTATATGAGGCACTTTGCGTTTATCATAAAAACATTTTTTGCGTTAGTACTTCTCAGCCCATTTGTTGCAACGGCGCAATCCGATAAAAACTATATTAAAGTATGGGAAGCCACCGCCCCCGAAACTGACCCCAATGCTTTAATGACAAAATCTTTAAGAGAGGTAAAGCATTCCGTTACATATTTTGATGGCCTTGGCAGGCCGGAACAAAGCATCATAAAAAAAGGATCGCTTTCAGCAAGTGGCAATACCGACTTGGTAAGCCCGGTAGAGTATGACCAGTTTGGACGGGAGGTAAAAAAATACCTCCCTTATGTTTCACCTTCCAGCAATGGCTTGTATAAGCTCAATGCACTCGCCGAACAAATTGCTTTTTATACAGGTGCATCAAGCCCTATAACAGGCCAGGGCGAAACCATCTTTTACAGTAAAACAGATTTTGAAGCATCGCCCTTAAACAGGCCAGAAAAAACCATGGCACC
>JANOTW010000204.1:0-2525 GCA_031416575.1 Ferruginibacter sp. | reverse complement strand
GCCTTGCGCCAAAAGCTTTGAGGTTGGCACGGTTGGCTATTTTTAAACCTGCCGCCCGCTGTTTATCTGAAAGGTCCGTATCAATCAGCAACAGGGTGTTGATCATTAAATTGGGAGTACCCATCTCATTCCACCACCAGTTTTGGCAAATGAAATCATGTGCCAGCCAAAAATCAAGCGCTGATAACGCAATTATTTTCACCTGTGCATCCAAAAAAAACAGGGAGCCGGGCTTTTTGTAAGCACGGCTTAAATTTACCATATTCTCCAAATGTTCCCTGTGCTGAAAAGCGGTACGGGAAGTATCTTTATAATTAATGCCTGGCCAGCTTCCATCAACCTGTATGGTTTTTACCAACTGCCTGATGCCATCCGCATTTACAGCAGGCGCCAGCAGGTCATCAATAATTCGTTTCCGGATTATTTCAATATCGGCGCTTGAATTACCCTTGGCTTTTACAGTTGTTTTTTGGCCGTTTTCATTTATTGCCAACAGCTTTTCATTGGTTGAAAGGCGAGGTTTTTCCTGCGGGTAAGCGTTCCATGCAGTTGAAAATATCAGTAACATCATGGCCAGTTTACGGGCATATTTTCCGGGGGTTGCTTTTTTCATGTGTGGTGGTTTAATGAAATGGCCATATTGCCAAATGGTAAAAAATCAAACACTTTTTGTCCGGGCTGAGAAGCTATTGTGAGCATCGTTGCACTTGCCCCCACAGTATTGTGTGGGGTCGCCCTTCTATACAACCCTACTTCTTTTTGTCCGGGCTAAGAAGCTATGTGGAGCATCGTTGCATCGCCCTCTTGTACCGCATACCATTGGGGATCTTTAATTGCGTTTTAGATTAAAAGCGAACCATTCTTAATGAACATTGCGGTGAAAATAAAATCACTATTTTATTCTTTGGGCAATATACCTACCACTTGATTTTAATCACTTCTGATCCGGCGAGCAAAAAGGCTCCCGCCCCATATACTTCCCAACTCTCCGAACTAAAATTCTTTTGCGGGTCAGCGCCAATAGGCTGAACCCATCCCACCCTGCCTTCCGGGGCAACAAGCGTATTCAATGCCGCCCATGCCTTTTTTACTACAGGCAGGTAGGTTGCCTTATCCAAAACGCCTTTATTGATTCCCCAGGCCAAAGCATAACAAAAAAATCCAGAGCCACTTCCTTCGCCACCGGGGTAACTGCCGGGATCCAGTAAACTTGCCCGCCATAATCCGTCTGCCTGCTGAAGGGTAATGATTTTTTCCGCCATCTCCCGGTATATGGCCAGGTAATAGTTTCTGTTGGAATAATTTTTTGGCAATTCTTCCAGCACCCTAACCAGTCCTCCCATTACCCAGCCGTTGCCCCTTGACCAGAAAATCACCTTACCGTTCTTTTCCCGTTTACCTTCCCCTTTTTCATTAATGAGATAGCTTGCATCCCGAAAAAACAAATGCTCATCCCTGCTATACAGCAGGTCGGTTGTTTGCTTAAAGAGCGAGTCGTTCATGGCAAAGTAAGATGGGTCCCTGAGGGTTACGCCTAATTTAATAAGCGTAGGCGGGGCCATGAACAAAGCATCGCACCACCACCAGGTAATACCATGCCGTTGAATTTCCTTCCCTGGTACCCTACTCATTTTCCGCACGGTATCAATGGTGGGCTGTATTTTTATCCGGTCTTTTTTAATCCGGTAAAGGTCAATATAAGTTTGACTGATAACAATATCATCCGCATGATCGTATCGCAAGCCCGGCTGCCATTGGGTCCGCTGGCCAAGCGCCAGCAAGGAATCCAGTACAACCTTTGACCTGGTTGTTTTGTAAGCTGCTGTTACCCCTGCATAAAAGGCGCCGTTCGTCCAGTCGGTTGGCCTGTGTTTAGGGTTATTCAATTGCCAGGCAGCCACTTTCAGCATGGTTGATTTGATGTACCCCTTATTAAATACATCACCCTCCTGGTTTTGCGACTTTGCTACAGGGCTGGTAAAGATCATTGAAATGAATAAGGCAAAGGTTGAAAAATGATGTAAGGGCTTTTGATAATGAAGCATCAGGATTTGATTTTAGAAATTATAAAATTGATAAATTGATAAACGGGCAACTGCATGAACCCGATTTGCCTGGAGGCTTAAAAGTCATTCATAAACGGAAAGGTTATTTACCATCTACAGTAAATAACCTTTCCGTTATTTAAATAAACCGGTTCATGCAAAGAAACAAAGTAGCAAAGCCGCTAAGAAGTGCCTATGCACCTTATACGCCTTTGCGTGTATTATTTAAAACGCAATTAAAGTTCCCCAAAGGTATTCAGTACTCCCGATTCAAGTGTAACATCGGGATGCCGAAAGTCGGCATGACACAACGATGATGCCCATACTTCGGCTACGCTCAGTACTGAGCGTAGCCGAAGTATATCAATGCCCGGGCAACAAAAAGGACGGTTGTGTAGGAGAGATGTTGCTTCCATGGCCGGCACTGGGTGCATTCCAAATTGTCGCTGCCCCAGGGCAGCGCAACAAAAGCAGCATACC
>JANOTW010000203.1:0-3258 GCA_031416575.1 Ferruginibacter sp. | reverse complement strand
TTCAAATTATGCCCATCAGATTTACTTCTTCTTCAACAACAACTTTTTTTTTGTAAATGCAAAACCGGCATCAACAAATGCCCAAAAGTTTTATCACGGAGCATCGCTGGGATACGGTGATGGGCAGGCTGCAGGAAGGCGACTATGTGATGATCCAGTTTGGCCATAATGATCAGAAAGCCGAAGACAGCACCCGTTCCGCACCGGCACATGGCTTGTATAAAGAGAACCTGGTCCGTTTTGTAAAAGATGCCCTCAGCAAGGGCGCCCATCCAATTTTAATAACCCCGGTAATGCGCAGGAAATTTGATGCAGCCGGTAAGTTTATTGACCAGCATGGCGATTATCCCGGCGTGGTAAAGGAAGTAGCCGCTTTATTAAACGTTCCGGTAATAGACCTGCACAAAAGCAGTGAAGCATTGATTGTAAAAGAAGGCGTAGAAAATTCGAAGCGGTTGTTTTTGAATATCCCTGCTAACCATTTTAAAAATTACAAGGGTAAGGAGGAAGACAATACCCACTTCAGTGAATATGGCGCTGCATCCATGGCTTCATTGGTTTGCCAAAGTATAAAAGATCAAAAGCTGCCATTGGTAAATTATCTGAAGCCTTCCGGTTTTAAAGAAAAATTCGCTTTTGAATTACCAAAAATTTATACGCCTCATTTTAAGAAAGACAGTTTTAATATTTTGAATTATGGCGCTGTCGCCGACGGTTATACGATTAATTCTACGGCCATCAACAAAGCCATTGAAGCATGCTCAAAACAAGGCGGAGGTACCGTTATTATTCCAGCCGGTTCATTTGTAACGGGTCCAATAATAATGAAAAGCAATATTAACCTGCACCTTCAAAAAGGGGCGTTGGTTATTTTTAGTTCCGTTTTTGACCAATATCCATTAGTGATTTCTTCATTTGAAGGAGTAGATGCTGCCAGGTGCCAGTCGCCGGTAGTTGCAGAGAACATTGAAAACATTGCAATTACCGGCAAAGGCATTATGAATGGAAATGGTTTTTACTGGAGGCCATTAAAAAAAGAGAAGGTAACGGAGAGCCAATGGAAAAATCACCAGAAAGAATATGGCGGTGTGTTGACGGAAGATAAAAAAATGTGGTACTCTTCCCCTAAAGCCTTAAAAGGTTCCATCACCAATAATATTGGCAAACTGGAAGGGGGAAAAACCGTAAAGGATTTTGAGGATGTAAAAGATTATCTGCGCCCGAATATGATCCGCATATTTAATTGTAAAAACATTTTGATAGAAGGGGTAACTTTTGAAAACTCACCTGCATGGACAACGCATGTAATGATGAGTGAACACATTACCATTAAAAATTTAAAAGTAAAAAATCCCTGGTTCGGTACCAATACCGATGCGCTGGATTTGGAGAGCTGTAAAAACGCATTGGTAGAAGATTGCAACTTCGATACCGGCGATGATGGCATCACCATTAAAAGCGGCAGGGATGCGGAAGGCCGCAAAAGAGGAATGCCCACACAGGATGTAATTGTAAATAACTGTGTGGTTTATCATTCGCATGGCGGATTTGTGGTAGGAAGCGAAATGAGTGGCGGGGTAAACAATATGTTTGTAAGCAACTGCACTTTTATCGGCAGCGATATTGGCCTGCGCTTTAAAACTGCCCGTGGCCGCGGCGGAGTGGTGGAAAATATTTATGTAAACAATATAAACATGATGGACATACCAGCCGAAGCCATTTTGTTTGATATGTATTATATGGCCAAAGACCCGGTAGTATTGGCGGGAGAAAAAAGGGAACCCCCAAAAATAGAATCCAAATTGGCAGATGAAAGCACACCACAATTCCGCAATTTTTATTTCACCAACATCACCTGCAATGGTGCTGCCAAAGGAATTTTCGTAAGGGGCATCCCCGAAATGCATGTAAAAAATATCCTGATAGAAAATGCGGTACTACAGGCCAATGAAGGAATAGATATCCAGGAAGCCAGTGGTGTTACGCTTAACAATGTAACAATGATCAGCAAAAACACCAACCCGGTAGCATATATTTTAAATAGCGATCAAATTACCATCAGCAATTTAAAATATAAAGACAGTGCGGAGGTATTGCTCCAGGTGCAGGGTGAAAGATCAAAAGATATAAGACTATTTAATACCAACACGGCTTTAGCTAAACAAAAACTAATAACAAACTTTGGCGCAACTGAAGGCGTGGTGGGGTTTTCACGCAAAGATGCAAAGGAGCAAAGTGGCAAAGTAAATAAGGTTGATAAAGTAAAAAAAGGTAAGTAAGGTAGATAAGTAAAAAAGTAAATAAGGTAGATAAGGTAGATAAGTAAATAAAGTAAATAAAGTAAATAAAGTAAATAAAGTAAATAAAGTAAATAAAGTAAAAAAGGTAAATAAGGTAAATAAGGTACAATGCATAAAGGGTTTAATACAGCAGCATCGTAGTGTCACTTGCCCCGATCTTTTATCGGGGCATCCCGATGTTACACTTGAATCGGGACTTGTACTTAATACCATCCGATATAGCTATCAGATGTAAATATTTAATTGCGTTGCAAATTAATCACAAGCTTAAGTTTAAAAATCAAATAAAAAATGTTGCACTCTGTAATTTTAAAAGAGCCTGCCTTCAACCCCCCTTTGGGGGGCAGGGGGGCTTCTTGTACCGCATACCATTGGGGATCTTTAATTGTGTTATAAATTAAACGTGGGTCGTTTTAATCAAATAAGTGTTAGCAAATTTGTATGGTTGCTGCATTAAGTTCATTAAAGATCAAAAGTTGATTTGGAAGAAATACTGTTTGGAAATGGTATGAAGCACCGCTCTCCCGATTTTTCGGGAGAGAAGGAGGATGAGGTCTTTACAAAACGCAAGAAAAGATCATTAAAGATATAAAGCCGATGTGGAAGATACGCAGTCTGGAAAAGTACTAAAGCGCCGCTCCTTCTCTTTAGGAGAGGGAGAAGGAGGATGAGGTTGCTTCGATTAAAGATCAAAAGTTGATTTGGAAGAAATACTGTTTGGAAATGGTATGAAGCACCGCTCTCCCGATTTTTCGGGAGAGAAGGACTGAGGTGGTACAGTGAGCGCTACCATATCAAAAAATTTAAATTAGTTTTATAGGATTAGGTGTTTTATTCGCAAAGGTGCTACCAGTATCATTTTGATCTAAGAATTTTGGTTCGAGTTAAAATCAGTAACTGCATAAGCCGCCTCTTTTGGTTCGGTACCGGCTTGCCGGTATTCAAAAAATGCGAAGCA
>JANOTW010000202.1:0-3034 GCA_031416575.1 Ferruginibacter sp. | reverse complement strand
TTGTTGGAGCAGTGAAGTAAAAGTTTGCTGGTTGTTGCCAAATAAACGGTTGGCTGTTTCCGGGCTTGCTTTTTCCAAAAGGCTTTTTATTTTATTTTCCCAGCGGCTTAATTTGGTGAGGGTTTTTTCTGTTTTGGTGGTTATGCGGTTGCTGTATTGTTTTATTTTTTTATCAATACCCTCTATATATTTTGTGGGGATGCGTTGTAAATTATCAAGGGCGCTGTCTATTTTATCCTGTGCCTCGGCGCTGGCGCTCATCATGAGTAAAAAAATAAAATTGGTTATTAGCAGCCTCAAAATTTTTTGTTATTTGGTATAAAAACTTAAGTGCCTGATGATACAAACAAGCGTAGTTATTCCTTTCCCGGTGGGAGAAAAGCACGTGGCTATTTGTAAATAAAATTGTATTGAAAAGGTTGTTTTGAAAAACGGGTAACTAACTGTACTGATTACATCATAAACGTAAAATGAATAAATGGAAATTCCTATATACCCTATAGTGGGTATATTTAGAAATAATTCATGAAACCCTTGCTGGCATTTAATTACAAAATTATTGAAAGTAATGATATGCTAAAATTAGAGTAAACCTACTTATTAAAAACAGTATTTTCCACATGAAGTTTTAGGAAAGTTCCGGCATTGTAATCATTAATATTTTGAAATAGTTATCCAAAATTCTTAAATTAATTTTTGGTTGTGCCCCACGGGATCATTGACCATGGTATTAAATTGTAGCCCGTAAATTTTATTACTTTATCAGCGATACATTTCAATGGCTGATTACTAAAAAATGCCTTGCTGTAATATCCCATGTTTTATATTTCCACATACACCGCATACACCGGGCTAAATAAATATATTTTACCTGTTGCCACCTCTTCGCATTTAAAACGCTTGCGTACTTTTTCGGCTTTTTTAAATTCCCATCAGGCGCAGGGCTCCGGCCCTGTGTCTCATTGTTACTAATCGTCGCTCAACCTAAATACCAAAAACAAGTGAAGATACCAGGCACTAAAATTAAAATAGTTCGGCTTGATGCCAACCACCTAAGCATAATAGTTGAAAGACATTCTACCGGAAGCGGTAGTAAAAAAGAAGACACATGACGGAGCCCTGCGCCTGATGGGAATAATACTGCAACCCACGAAAACCCATTAAAAAACAAAACCCTACCTTTGCGCCCTACTCCACTTAAACATACGGCAGGTTGTAAGCCGATGTGGTAAAATATTTCCCCGCTGATTCAGAAAATGCAACGTCTTTGCCAGCCTTTATAAAAAATTAAACCATTCAATGGCATTTAAAAAATTGGAATTAATTGAACCTATCCTGAAGGCTTTGGCCGATGAAGGATACACTACCCCCACACCTATTCAGCAACAATCCATACCCCTGGTACTGGAAAGAAGGGATTTATTGGGTTGTGCGCAAACCGGAACCGGAAAAACGGCGGCATTCGCCATTCCTATTTTGCAGATCCTGCACGAAGAAAAAGAGCAGGAACGTGGCCGTAAACAAATAAAGGCGCTGATACTTACCCCTACCCGTGAGCTCGCCATACAGATTGATGAAAGCTTTGCGGCTTATGGAAAATATACCGGCCTTTCGCATGCGGTTATTTTTGGAGGGGTTTCCCAATTGCACCAGACCAACCAGTTAAGAAATGGTATAGACATATTGGTGGCAACACCCGGCAGGTTATTGGATTTGATGAGCCAGGGTTTTATCGGCTTGCAGCACTTAAAAATATTCGTGCTGGATGAGGCGGACAGGATGCTGGATATGGGGTTCATCCACGATGTGAAAAGGGTCATCATAAAATTGCCCGCCAAAAGGCAAACACTTTTTTTCTCCGCAACCATGCCCCCCGAGATTCAAACCCTCGCCAATGTTTTATTGACCAATCCTGCAAAAGTAGAAGTTACACCCGCTTCGTCAACGGTAGAAGCAATTGAACAAAGTTTGTTCTTTGTTGACAGGAATAATAAACCGGAACTGCTTTTGTACCTTTTAAAAAATGAGAAAATAATAACCGCACTGGTTTTTACCCGTACCAAGCATGGAGCTGATAAAGTGGTAAAAATATTACATAAAGAAAATATTACGGCTGCGGCCATACATGGCAATAAATCGCAAAATGCCCGGCAACATGCACTGAGCAGTTTTAAAAATGGCAAGCTGAGGGTATTGGTAGCTACGGATATAGCTGCAAGGGGTATTGATATTGATGAGCTTTCCCACGTAATAAATTTTGAATTGCCCAATGTAGCCGAAACTTATGTACATCGTATAGGCCGTACCGGAAGGGCCGGTAATACAGGCATCGCTTTCTCCTTTTGTGATGCGGAAGAAAGAACGGAATTAAAAGATATTCAAAAACTGATCGGAAAGAATATCCCGGTAGTGGATAGCCATCCCTACCCTTTAAGTGCGGGTTCATTTGTTCCGCAGGTAGCGGGCCCCCAAAGGCCCATGTTTAAAAAACAGGCAAACAACTTTCACTCATCCGACAGGGGCGGAAGAAGAGGATACGGAACACAGCGTACGGGAAACAGATAAATATTATAAATAGCCACAAAGAGTGCAAAGAAAAATGGTATGAATTCTATAACCTGGCATCTCTGCATCTTTGCGGCTTTTTTATTTTTTTTAACAAGGCGCCTGAGCTTTGATAAAACTTCGGTGACATGCCCTCCAGATTTTTTATAGGGATCGCACATCTATAAATCCATACTTTTTTTTGTTGTCCGGGCAAAAGTATTTCATAGTATCATCCCTGTCTGCCTGACGCAGTCAGGCAAGGTTGCGTCGCCCTTCTATACAACCATTCTTTTTTTTGTCCGGGCAGAAGAATTTCATGGCGTCATCGTTGCATCGCCCTCTTATACTGAATACCAATGGGCAACTTTAATTACGTTATAAGGAGCGGTTCTTTAGGCGTAGGTAATGAACTGGCAGAGGACCTCACCCTTAGGGCAATGTCATTTAGTTAGTTAAGTGAAATTGTTATTTTGTTCCGTAGGAACAG
>JANOTW010000201.1:0-2313 GCA_031416575.1 Ferruginibacter sp. | reverse complement strand
ATAGAGAAGCGTATCGGGAACCTTCTATACAATCATTTTTTTTTGTCCGGGCTGAAGTATTTCATGGCATTCCCGAAAAAAAATCGGGATTTCGCAATACAGTTTTTTGTCCAAACTATATTTCATTTCTCAACATCGTTGCATCGCCCTCTTGTACGGCATACCATTGGGGAACTTTAATTGCGTTTTGCACCTGGGGCGGAGCGGCCTGCATTAAAATAAATCCAAATTATATTGATTTATAAAAAGTGGCCACACACCTTTTAGAAAAAGGGATGGATGTAAGGAATATACAGGATTTGCCGGGGGATTTTAGCATTTTTGCCACACAGCTATATTTGAAGGTAGCCAAAGAAAGGCTGGTAGTAATAAAAAGCCCCTTCGATGCATTATGAGAAGGAAGTATAGCGTGTTTGGCGCATTGACGTAAACCGCCAATACAAAAAGTGCGTAATTAAATAATGGATTTTCAATCGAATAATTTTTTTATATTGTGCCTTATAGCGTCAATGATGGCGTTGCCTGTAATGTTATGACACCACAACTTTCAATTTTACTTGGTTCAGGGTTTTCAGTTCCGGAAAGACTGCCGAGAGTTTCCGAAATCAATGACAAGTTCTGTAATCTTGAAAAAGACAATTTTTCGCTATCTCCATCGACAGGATATAGCAAAATATACCAAAACTCAAATGTTGGGTTTTCTAATTATGACAAATCGTTTGCTGAAAGATTTACATCATTCTACATAAAGAATACTCTTAATGGTGACACTTCAAAATTCGATTACGAGAGATTTTATGATTACATGTCCGAATTTTTATTTTTCAACATAAATACTGAACCAATAAGCGAATTCTGCAAAATCTATAGAAATAGTTTACCAGTTATCTCGGGTTCATGGACTGACTACGATTTTATCAATAGTTTTAAAAGGATATTTAATCATATAGTCGCGGAGTTGCTTATCGTGCCGAGGTATTATAACGAAGGAGCTTTTAGTGAATATCCGCAGTATAATCAATTCATTGATTTCTTAGAAAAAACACTTATATCGAAATGCATAAATGTACATACCTTAAATCATGATTTGTTTTTCGAATATATTGGGAATATGCATACAAGTTTAGGACAATTTTATACAGATGGATTTACTGAGTGTGGTTCGCCGTATTACGGTGAAGTGCCATTTAACTTTGAATTATCAAATGAAAAAATCAGTAAGACTTACAGAGTTCGCTTACCATTTTACAACGGGATTTATCAAAATAAATTACGCTTATTTAAACTGCATGGAAGCATTAACTATATAAATCTTCGGTTAACAAAAACAAATGAATTTATCAAAATAAAAACAAATTTGGGCGTCCAAAATTATTTCTCTGAAACCTATAATCCTGAAACTCAATCTTACAATTATAGTGATTCTTTCTGTGACTACAATCCAGACTATTTAACAGGAGCAACAGAAAAAATAAGACAATATAATAATCCTTTTTATGAAAATATTTTATCTCATTTTAAAAAGAATTTGCAAAATTCAAATCATCTGATTGTAATTGGTTACGGATTTCAAGACAGAGCGATTAATGAATTTATTGAGAATAACCTGTTGCTTTATCCAAATAAAAAATTAACCATAGTGGGGATTAGTAAGCCAGATACAATCTTTTTCAACAAGTATCCAAGTCAAATTAATTTTATAGACAAAGGTGTTATAGGGCTAACCCTTTCTGAATGGCTAAACATAATGCAATAAACACTACAGGCAACAATGCATTTGCAAAAGCCGGGCTGGACATTGGAACTTCAACAAAAGCAAAGTGGCAACAGTGGTTCGGGCTGGACATTTACTATTGAGCTTTAGTTGTTAACTTGTACTTTATATTTTCAATTTAGCATCGGTACCGGGCTGGACCAGCTTTGAATTCCCGGCCTTCGCAAATGCACAACGTTGTACGTCACCTTTCCAGACCATCTTCAAGATTTGACAGATAAAAATAGGTTTCTGTTTTCGGAAACTTATTTTGTACTTTTGCATTATGGCAGACAATCCCATACGATACTTTAAAACTGAATTTTTCCCAGAAGTAAGGGAGTTTTTCAAAAGTATCGACAACAAAGCAGTGGACAAGATTTTTTGGAATTTGGACATTGCGGAACGTACTAACTGTAGATTCCGGAGCATGTTGACCCACCGTTCCGTATTATGTTGACCCACCATTACGGTGATGTTGACCCACCCCCATTTCAAAATTTTCAAACTTTTTTAGGTCCATTAATCCGGGATGTTGACCCACATGTTTTTTTGCGATT
>JANOTW010000200.1:0-8230 GCA_031416575.1 Ferruginibacter sp. | reverse complement strand
AGTTCTGAATTTAAGCACATTTAAAATTTGATGTTATTAAAGGATTTTAAGAAGAAGTTTTCAAAAAGGTATTTTTTTCTTTCTAATCATTACGGGCATTACTTTTTATCCCTGTTTGATAGTTTTTCTTTCTCCCCAATTTTTAAACAAATACATATCATTTTAGGTGGTTGTTTTATTTCAATTTATTTTTGCCGCCGGGTAAAATGCACAAACGCAGGCATTGCAAATAAAAAACAGATTTTTTTGCAGTGGGTTTCAATAAGAAATTCAATGAGTTTTAGCTTTGGTTTTAAAATGTTGCGGGTTGTTAATCGCCCGATGAAATTTGAAAAACATGTAACAAACAGTTGAAGTTTAATTGAGTTACAAATGGACTAACAAAAAATAAAAACGATAAACAAAAAATGGTAGATGTAATTTTAGGACTGCAGTGGGGTGACGAAGGCAAGGGGAAAATAGTTGATTATTTTGCTCCCAATTATGATATAATCGCACGTTTCCAGGGTGGCCCCAATGCCGGCCACACGCTGTATGTAAACGGGCAGAAGGTAGTGCTTCACCAAATACCCAGTGGTATTTTTCACGAAAACAAAATTAACCTGATCGGTAATGGTGTGGTACTGGATGCGGTAACACTGAAAAGGGAATGTGAAACAGTAGCTTCGATGGGTATTGATTATAAAAAGAATTTATACATCAGCGAACGTGCCCATTTAATTTTACCTACACACCGGGCATTGGATAAAGCCAGCGAACTGGCAAAAGGAAATGAAAAAATTGGCTCTACTTTAAAAGGTATTGGCCCCGCTTATATGGACAAAACGGGCCGTAATGGTTTAAGGGTAGGCGATTTGCTCGACAAGGGCTTTATCTCTCAATACATAAAAATAAGGTTGAAGCACCAGCGTTTGCTTGACAATTATAATTTTCAGGAAGACATCAGTTCCTGGGAGGATGATTTTTTTGAATCAATTGAATTATTAAGGGACTTTAAAATTGTAAACGGCGAATATTTTATCAACGATAAAATTCAACAGGGTAAAAAAGTATTGGCAGAGGGTGCACAGGGTAGCATGCTGGATGTGGATTTTGGTACATTCCCCTTTGTAACGAGTAGCAATACCATATCGGCAGGTGTTTGCACAGGCCTTGGCATAGCGCCTCAGAAAATAAAGGAAGTATATGGCGTATCCAAAGCTTATTGTACAAGGGTGGGTAGTGGCCCTTTTCCAACGGAATTGAATGACGAAACCGGAGAAATGATCCGTAAAATAGGTAGTGAGTTTGGAGCCACTACCGGCAGGCCACGCCGCTGCGGCTGGATTGATTTGGTAGCATTGCAGTTTGCCTGTATGATCAACGGCGTTACGCAGATCATTATGACCAAAACCGATATACTTGATTCATTGCCGGAACTAAAAGTTTGTAACGGATACAAAGTAAATGGGGAAGAAAAGAATTTTGTACCCTTCCAAATGAGCCGGGTACAAATTGACCCTGTTTACAAGAGCTTTGCAGGTTGGGAAACAGATATTACGGCAATAAATAAATATGAAGTTTTGCCGGGAAATATGAAAACTTATATAGATTACATCAACCAATTTTTGCAGGTGCCTGTTAAATTCGTCAGTAACGGCCCTGGCAGGGATCAAATAGTGCTTGCGTAAGAATAAAATAAAAAAAATATGCCTTTTTTTTGGCTATTTAAAAATCTATAAGAAATTTTACAGCATTAATAAGTGATATATGGCTACTAAATCAGGTCAAGAAAAAAAAATTACTCCAAATACGGAGGCCCCTTTAAAAAAACCAGCGGCAAAAGCATCTCCAAAACCTAAGAAGGAGGAGGAAGACGACGATGATGATGAATCCGGTGAACCAATTACTTCCGTAAAAAAAGGGAAGGGCGCTTCTAAAAAAAAGAAGGATGAAGATGATGAGGATGATGACGAGGATGATGTGGAACCAGCGGATGACTGGGAAAAGGGCGATGATGATGATTGGGACCCTGACTTTGATGAATTTGATGTACCCAAATCAGGTACAAAGAAATCCGTAGGAAAAAAACCTGCGAAAGATGAAGAAGATGATTTTAAAATAGATGATGATTTTAAGGATCTTGGCTTTGGTGATCATGATGGTCGTGGCGCTGGTTTTGATGATGATGATGATTTTTAACACGGTAAGAAGCTGGTAGGAATTACTGGCAGGGGAAAAAAATCAAGTGAAAAAAGCTATCTCTTTTCCGATAGGAAATTTTATTGAATTCAAAAATAAAATGTTGAACTGGGCGCAACCGTTCAACATTTTTTGTTTGCTGGATAACAGGCAGTACCGTTTTGAAACACCTGCTTTTGAATGCTTGCTGGCAGCAGGGTGTAAGCGAAAGGTAGAAACTCGTGCAGGCAATACTTTTGAAGCATTAAAACAATTTTGCGGCGAAGAAAAGGACTGGTTATTCGGCCACCTGGGCTACGATCTTAAGAATGAAACAGAGCAATTAAGCTCTATGAATTTTGATGGGATCAATTTTCCGGATTGTCACTTTTTTGTACCGGAGATAGTGTTACAATTAAAAGAAAACGGGTTAACTATTTATTGCGAAGAAAATGCAGAAGCAATATTTGAGGGTATTGAATCCCATAATTCCACTATAGAACAAAAGCGATCCGCAACACTCAGAATTAAGAACAGAATTTCTGCGGATGATTATATCAGTATAGTAAAAAAACTGCAGCAGCATATTTTGCGTGGCGATTGTTATGAGGTAAATTTCTGCCAGGAGTTTTTTGCTACCAATGCCATTATAGACCCATTATCCGTTTACGGCTCCCTTGTTACACTTTCTCCCAATCCATTTTCCGCATTGTATAAATTAAACGACCGGTATTGTATTTGCGCAAGCCCCGAAAGGTATTTTAAAAAGGCAGGCAATAAAGTATATTCGCAACCAATAAAGGGAACGGCTAAACGCAATTTAGAAAACAGGGAGCTTGATGAACTAAGCAGGCAACACCTTGTTACAAGCGAAAAGGAAAAAAGTGAAAATGTAATGGTAGTTGACCTGGTAAGAAATGATTTGAGCCGGGTTTGTAAGCAGGGAACGGTAAGGGTAGAAGAATTATTCGGGATTTATAGTTTCCCACAGGTACACCAGATGATCAGCACTATCAGTGGCAACCTGGAAGACAGCACTGATTGGATAGATGTGGTAAAGGCAACCTTCCCGATGGGAAGTATGACGGGCGCCCCAAAAAAAAGAGTAATGGAAATTATTGAACGCTATGAACAAACCAAAAGGGGGCTGTTCTCAGGGGCGATTGGTTATATAAATCCGCAGGGGGATGCTGATTTTAATGTAGTGATCAGGAGTATTTTGTACAACGCCCCCGCTAAATACGTTTCGTTTCAGGCAGGTAGCGCTATTACCTTTTATAGCGATGCCGTGGAAGAATACCAGGAATGTTTATTGAAAGCAGCAGCAATGAGGCAGGTGTTGGAATATTAAATTTATCAGGGGGTTTTCTTTTCCTTCGTTTTTGGGTATTCCATTTTCTTTACGGGAACAGTAACCCCGCTTAATAATACCTGTAAAGATTCATTCAATATCGGGTATTTATTAGCAACAAATAATTGCATTTTATCCGTTGGCAAGCGAAGACCAAAATTTCCGGTTGATGACATTATTCCATCAAAATTTGGATTGTAATGATTGAATAAGGCAATATCCATCGCAATATTTTTAGCGATTATCAGTGAATTGTATTTGCCTGAAATGGAAAGCATTTCTACATCTGCAAACTCTTCAGCCGATAAAGAAGATTTTGTATTGTATGGATTTTGTTTGCCATTGTCGCTGCTAAAGTTACCCCGGGCAATATTTTCCATCGCGGAAAAATCATCCATATTCATTGTGCCCCCACCAACTGTAGTAACGCCGCCGGAGCCTTCCATAATATAGTGCGTAGCGATAAAACGCTTTACATAGGTCCTCGATTCCGCCGGTAGATAATACTGTAAGTTCCAAAAGTTTTTGCTGCCACTTTTTTTCATAGCGCTATACACCCTACCCGGCCCACCGTTATAAGCCGCCATTACAAGAAGCCAGTCATGCATTTGCCGGTAAAGCGACAATAAGTACCTGGCTGCCGCATGTGTACTTTTATAATAATCCCTGCGTTCATCCAAGTAACCATTTACTACAAGCCCATAATCCCTGGCTGTATAAGGCATAAACTGCCAGGGCCCGCCGGCGCCTGCATTGCTGGTAGCCCTGGTACTTAAGTTAGATTCAATTACGGCGATATATTTTAACTCCCCTGGTAAACCGTACTGCTGCAATACACTTTCAATTAAATTGAAATAGGGCTGTCCCCAACCTTTCATTTTATGTAAATAGTTACCATGAACTTTCATATAATCCTGTACAAAAATTTCCGCATTCGGATTTATCTGGGCATTGTAAGGAAGGGTGGTGTTATAGCTGTAATTTGAAAAAAGGTTTTTAAACCCATACTTGGTGACCTGATTAAAATATTGAACTTTTTCTTTTTTTGGAACCGCCCTGGATTTAATCACTTCCTCAATCAATTCATCGGCTTTCGCTATTTCTTCCTCTACCATGGTATCTTTTACATTTACCTGTAGTAACCCATTCCCTATAGAAGAATCTGTACCCGCTGAAACCTGCAGGAATAGCAAACATAAAAATGATATCAGTAAAAGTTTGTTCATATTCTTTTGATGCTAAACAGTTTTATACGGTGCATTTAAAATTTTCACTTTTTCTTTGTTAACCAGCAGAAGTTTTTTATGGCATTCCCGAAACAATCGGGGTTTCGCAAAATATTTATATGGTACAAGCTAAATTTCTTTGCTCAGCATCGTTGTGTCACTCCCTTGTACTTATATATTTTCATGGCATCATCCAGACCTTATATTTTGTACCCTAAAAATGCGACAATTTCAAATTGATCCTTTATACACTTTAATCAACAACTTAACGCTATTTATTTTGTTGGCCAGCAGAGGTTTTCATGATATCTTCGTTGCTTTATTTTAATTCCCGTTTCTCAAACTTCCCTACGCATTTGCTTTACTTAAGCCTTACACCTTTTGCCTTACACCTAAAGCTTTCCCTTTATACTCTTGCATCAGTAAGTTCGATAATTGCAGCAAAGTTAATTCATCCATTTTATTAGTAAGCACCTGCAAGCCAAATGGCAGGCCATTGCTATGCTTAAATAAGGGAATTGATATTCCCGGAAGGCCGGTAAGGTTGGCAAATACGGTGTAGATATCAGCCAGGTACATAGCAATAGGATCATCTGAGTTTTCGCCAATGGCCACTGCTGTTGTAGGAGCGGTAGGCAGAAGGATGGCATCATAATCCCTGAAAATACCCGTTGTTTTATCCGCCAGCATGCGCCTTACCTGTTGTGCCTTGCTAAAATAAGCTTCATAATAACCCGAACTTAAAACAAAGGTACCCAGTAAAATCCTTCGCTTAACTTCCTTCCCAAATCCTTCGCTCCGGTTGCGTTTATAAAATTCCGTTAAATCTTTTACCGGATGGCTGGTCCGGTGCCCAAACCGCACGCCATCAAACCTGCTAAGGTTGCTACTTGCTTCAGCCGTGGTTAAAACATAATAAGCCGGCACAATATGATCCAGCAAATCAAATTCCACCGCTTCTACCGTATGGCCATCGGATTTTAATTTTTCAATAAGGGATAAAATATTTTCTTTTATTTCTGTATCAAGTGATGGGTGATACAATGCTTCTTTGAAATATGCGATTTTATATTTCTTATTCTCCTCAATGGCTAAAAGATCAAGAAAGTTGTTTACTCTTCCAGGTTCCCCTCCTTTGGAGGGGTTAGGGGAGGCTGTACTATCACACTCATCAGCCCCGGCTATTACTTCCAAAGCCAATGCTACATCTTCAATATTGTTGCTAAAAATTCCAATCTGGTCAAATGATGACGCATAAGCGATTAATCCATACCTTGATACCCTGCCATAAGTTGGCTTTAATCCAACGATGCCACAAAAATCCGCCGGTTGCCTTACCGATCCTCCGGTATCACTTCCCAGGCTGATCATACACATGCCTGCCTGAACAGCTACGGCGCTACCCCCTGATGAACCACCCGGCACCCTGGTTTCATCCAATGCATTCAGTACATTTCCATAGGCCGAATTTTCGTTGGTACTGCCCATGGCAAATTCATCACAATTACAAGTGCCAATAATTACCGCACCTTCATCCAGCAACCGCTGAACCGCTGTGGCATTGTAAAGTGAAACGAACCCATTCAAAATTTTTGAAGCGGCGGTTACCTTGTGATCCTTGTAGCATAATACATCTTTTATGGCTACCACTACGCCGTGTAACCTGCCCAATGTATTTCCTGTTTTTTGTTTGGCATCAAGGGCCGCGGCCTTTTCCAAAGCTTCTTCAGCATACACTTCTGTAAAAGCGTTTAAGTGTTCGTAGCGGTTTATTTGTTCCAGGTAATGCGTTACAACTGATACACAGGTAGTATTTCCGCTAAGCAGTTGCTGATGATATGTTAATATGTTACTAAACAAATTTGATATGGATTGGTTGGCATTTATGAAACCGGCTGAAGCAAATGACAAAATTTTCCGTCATTTACTTCAGCCGTAGTTCATTAATAGAAAAAAATTACTTAGGCAATTCCTGCGCTTGCTTTGCCTGATTTAGTTGCTGTTTTAATTCTCTTAATTCCTGATCTTTATCCTTTTCTTTCATGCCCTCTTCAATTTCACTTTTCACATTCTCTTTGGCATCTTTAAATTCACGCATGCCCTTACCAATACCTTTCATTAATTCGGGGATTTTTTTACCGCCAAATAGTAAAACTATTGCCAGTATAATAAATATCCATTCGGAACCGCCTGGCATTCCAAATAATAAGACCGTTGCTAAAACATTTGAAACTATCATAGTTATAAATTTGAAAAACAAAGATAAATCAAATATTGACTAATTATGCCCTTTTAGTCAAAACTTCTGTTGCTTACATGTTAACTTAAATACTATTTTAAATGGAGAAACCCTTCCGCAATATTACCTGATGTGGCGGCCACATTTTGCTTTGCCATTGGCTGCATCATACATGGAAATACCCCTGGAGCAGGAGATGAATAAAGTCGTGGCAACGATAATAATTACAGGGAGAATTGCTTTTTTCATATTAAGTTGTTTAGGGTTTTGCAGTAATAACATATTCCTGGCCTCATTTATTGCATTGCGGAGCTGTTTAAAATGATTTATCTGTTAATCATCGTCGAATTACCATGGCAGCGGCATAGGCCGGGATACGGGATGTTCCAAAAGGGGCAAAAAAACCCAAATTGAAAATTGCCGCCTGTTTTTGAAATGTATCGGTTGTCACTGTAAGCCAACTGATATTTTTCTATAAATAACGTGGGTAAAGTTCCCCAATGGTATGCCGTATAAGTCCCGATTCAAGTGTAACATCGGGATGCCGACAAATACTGTCGGCAAGCGATGCAACGATGTTTATTCAGGGATCTGATGCCTGGACAAAAAAAAGCCTGCATTTTAAATAGCGAAAGTCCAAGTGCTCAATTTAGATCCTGATTTGAGGTAGCTTTAAATAATCAGCCCGGGGATTTGGCCTACTTCAAAAATAAATAATCCAATAAATTTAAACGGTCCCCAACAAAAAAGCGAAATCCAATGAATTTCGCTTTTAAATATTTTAGAGGGTTGATTATTTTTTGAGTGCAACCGCCATTCTTTTCTCCTGGATACGGGCGCTTTTGCCGCTTCTTTCGCGTAAATAAAACAATTTGGCACGACGTACTTTACCTACTTTGTTTAAAACTACACTCTCAATATTGGGAGAATAGAAAGGGAATAAACGCTCAACACCTACACCATCACTCATTTTACGTACCGTAAAAGTTGCGGTGGCACCGGTTCCCTGGCGCTTGATCACATCGCCTTTGAAGCTTTGGATACGCTCTTTACTACCTTCAACAATTTTATAATTTACAGTGATGTTATCACCTGCTTTAAACTTGGGAAGAGATGGTGTTGCTGTTAACTGCTCATGTACAAATGCTACTGCGTTCATAATCTTTATTTTTTCGGACTGCGAAGGTAGGGGTTTTTAATTGATAATTTTATAATGAATAATTGATAATTTTTTCACTTCATTGAAATCTTTTT
>JANOTW010000199.1:0-7399 GCA_031416575.1 Ferruginibacter sp. | reverse complement strand
AAGGGAAGGTTTAAATACGATCCTGAACCTGTTGGGTACCCTGCTTTTGGCATCCGCGGTAATATCAAAGTCATGCGTAGAAGCAGCAGCAACACTTAATGGTGTTTGATTTCCGGTAAAGCTATCCTCCAGCAAGGCTGTTAAAGAAGGATCCAGGTTGGTTGGTATGAATTCAAACCGGTAACCGCGTTGGGTGGTCCTTGTTAGTTGCAGAAAGACCGTGTCATTATCTTTCACCAATGGCCTTCTTTCTATTGACATAGTTTTTTTGTCACGAAGCAATCCCAGGTTTTCATTGATGTTGGTAAACTTTAAAGCATCCTGCATATCCACTTCGTTATTGTAGTTACCAGCAAATTGTAGCAGATTACCATCTACCAGCAGTGTAGTATTATCCGGGTTTAAATGCAGCAGGTTGATTATGAATGACTGGGGCTGTGATGAGGGCGTAACCGGCCGGAAAAGTTGCAGGTTATTATTAAGATTTGTGGATTTATCATTTTCTTCAAAAGTTATGGAAGCCCCTGCACCGGTCACTTGTACAAAAAAGGCCTGGCTCGACTGAATGTGATTGGTTTGTACGGATGTGTTAGGTACAGGGGTAAATATACCTGGACTACTTAAATCGTCCATCGTTACAAAAGTTCCCAGTGTGCCAAGGGTAGGATCATGAACGTAAAACCTGTTGGGGTTTACATTTGGGTTTTTTGTTACTTTACTAAAATCCACCGGAGAAGCATACGGATTGCCTACCAATGAGTATGTGCCGGCACCACTGGAAAAATTAAACATTTGAATACCTGTTTGTAATAAACCTTTACTGCTTAAGGTAGTAGTATTCATGTTTCCAAAAATGGTATTGTCCGGGTTCCTGTTTCTATCCCCCCTTACAAATGTATAGTAGCCGATGCTGGCGGCAGTAGCTGAATTGGTGGAAAGATTTTGTAATACGGTAGTTACTATATCAACATACTTGCTGGTAGTTGCATTCCAGGTTTTCATAGAGTAATTATTAAAAAAGCTATTATCCAATCCATTACCGGTACTTCCTGTTGGATTTAGCCCGGAAACAAATATTCCTCTTCCGGGAAGGTATGTTGCGGGTGCACCTGCCTGCCAGGAATTAAAAATATTACCGGTATTGCTCAATGGCGAAGTAACCAGGCGCCATGCCCGTTTGGCGGGGTAGTAACGTTCTACGGTAACCTGACCAGCAAAGTTATTTCCTGTATTATTGTTGAGTCCATTTGTAATATCTGCAACCCTTGCTGTTCCTGTTGCGGTGGAAACCAATACAAGGTTATCGTGGGTAGTGATGGTGGCACCGTTAACATTGCCAAAACCAATATCGCCGGCAATCTTGAGTGAATCATTGGGAAGTGCATTTGATATTGTTAACCCGGCGGGATTAGTTAGTGTGAGATTTTTTAATGTTTTCAAATAAAAATAGCTACCCGCAATAGTTTGGTTGGAAGTACCTATAAACTCAAGTGTACCGTTAACCGCATCAAATTTGCCATTGTTGGTAATGGCTCCAGCTATCTTAAATATACCCGTTCCATTAACGATAATATTTGCAGCGGCAGCTATGTTGATATTTCTTACCAAGGCTGTCGCTGAATTTAGAATAGGATAAGTTAACACACCAGCAGGTATAATCACATCGGAAGTTAACCCCGGCACGGCAGGGCACCAGTTTAAGGGATCGTTCCAGTTTGTGTTAACGCCGAGCCAGGTATTAGTTGGTTTAACCGTTAAAGAAACAACGTTACTTGTCAAGGTAAAGCAGGTATGGGATTTTGCAATACACCTGTATTTGTAATTATTTAATCCAGCTACATTCAAAACATTCAAGGTTTGAGTAGCTACTCCACTATATATTGCGGAATTAGCAAGGTTGCCCCAACTTACTCCGCCGTCAGTACTAACTTGCCATTGATAAGACAGTAAGGTTCCATTTAAATTAAAAGTAAAAATAGCCGTTGTACTACAATCAAAATAATTGGATGGCTGCGCAGTTACTACGGGCGCTGAAACAACTGTTACTACTACCGCTGTACGGTTACTTTCGCATAAGGCAGATAATGTATTGTATTGCGACACATAATAGGTGGTAGTGCTGCTTAAAACAGGTGTATTATAGGCATTCCCATCTGTCTGTAGTAAAGTGCCACCTGTTACTGCAGAGTACCATTTATAATCTCTATTGGCTCCCGGAGAAGGCATTGTAATAGTGCCACTGGTTCCGGCGCAAATAATAATAGAAGTAGGTGCAGGATCAGATACGTTCGGCAAAACCGAAACTGTTGTACTGCCCACATTATCAGATGTATTGTTATCTGCATTATCATTAACTACCGTTGCATTATTGGTCAATGATGGAACAGTGGAGCAAGTTGTTTGAGCAATGATAGTAATTACAATATCTTGATCTGTCTTGTCATGATTTCCACTTTTGGTTGCTCTAAGAATTCGTGTACCTGCGACATAGGTAACGATTGCCCCCCCCGTTTGCGAATAACTAATACCTGTAGTTGTATTAAGGCTTGCAGGCAGGGTGTCACTTATCACAATATTCTTTGCTTTATTATTACTTAAATTTCTTACCGTGATGGTGTAGATAATACTGGCGCCAGCAACTACGCTTGGTGTAGAAGCTGTTTTGGAAAGTAACAAATCACACCCACTTGGCTGAGGGCCATTATAAACAAAAGTCGATATATCTATTGTTGTAGAAGTATTGCAAACAGATGATGTTCCCCTGATAAAAGTATGATTCGTAGTATTGGGTGGCGTTCCTGGTGGAGTAGTAAATTCAACCAGGAACCCATAGGTCTGCCCTGGACTTAGCCAAGGTGTTTGTGTTATTGGATTTCCTGCCATATCGGTTATAACGGATGTTAAATTTATACCTGATTGAACAGGATTATTATTGGTAAGAGTAAACTTGTCTGTAATATTCCCGGTATTTTGCAAATCAATAAAATAAAAAACATTTGATCCCGTAGAGATGCGAATTTGACCGCTTAATGTAGCTGGCATTACTACACCACAGTATTGAGATACAGAACTATTGACAGTATTTGAATTTACCAAGGGAGTTGAAGCGTTTATAATGCTTGCTGAATTATTAATATTTTGAATACTGCTTCCGGATGAAATATAATATGAACCTGGATCATAACCATATGTTGCTCCCAATAAACCTGCCTTTCCTGAAATAGTAATTGTTCCTGAACTACCTGACCCAAGGCTTGCAAAGCTCCATGTTAATGTATTTGAGCCAGCATTGAACGTGCCTGCCGGGGAAGAAGATGTATAAGAAAAAAGTGCTGCGGGAGGAAGATAATCTGTAATTGTAATATTTTGTGCCGCTACTGCATTATTAAGATTACTGTAACTGATCTGATAGGTAATATTATCCCCAGGCTTGGTGGGTGCGGCACTAACCAAAGACTTGCTAACAACAAGATTATCTGTCACAGTTACTATCAAACTATTACTATGGTTACAGCCCTGCGGAGTTGTTTCCGTGACGGTATAAGTAGTATTTACAATGGGTGCGACAATTGGATTAAATATACTGGAAGTAAAACCTGCCGGATTAGAAACCCAGCTATAAGTATTGCCTGTAGAAGTAGTTCCAAGTGTTGTATTCGATCCCCTGAAAATAGTTCTGTTTGCACCAGCTCCAGCCGCTGGAATCGCATTTATAGTGGCTGTTACAGGGGTTCTTGTTACAGATACACATCCGGTAGCAATGTTTCTAACTTCAGCATAATAAATTGTTGTTGCAGATATAGATGGCGTAGTTAAACTGTTATTTCCGGATAGAAGAGGAACACCCCCGGTAGCATTAGCATACCAGTCAATGGTTTCGCCTGGAGAAGGAGTTGCGGTAACAATTACTGTACCTGGCCCGCATCTTGAATTATTAATTACGGCTGGTGTATTTGGAATTGCATTAACTATTACATTGTTTGCAGCAGATGCAGTAAATCCATTTCCATCAGTAATAGTTACAGTATAGGTAGTTGCTACTGTTGGACTTACTGTAACATTTGCATTCGTTGATGCATAAGTTCCCGGTGATGATGACCATATATATGTTATTGTAGGATCTCCAGTGACCGTAGTATTTAATGTAGCGGATGAACCACTGCAAATAGCCCCTGATGCAGGGGTGGTCGTAATTATTACCGTAGGAGCAACCAGCGTAATACCGCTAAAACCCACTGAACCAATATTTGCTACTCCCGTAGCTGTTAATATTTTTGTTCCAGTATTAGCCGCAACATATTTAACCCAGGGGAGGGTTACGAATTTACCCATGGCAATATTTGCATCAGTACCAACTTTATCTGCATCCACATAAATCGCATTTACATTATATGTTGGAGTAGTAATACCGCTGGTATTTATGTTCCAATAACGATTAAGGTAATTGTTGATGTTAGCATTATTAGGATGCTTGGCATTGATCACTTTAACCCCGGCATAAGCACCACCTGCATAAGTGCCTGATGTAAAATCTAAAGTAACTGGTGAATATTCCGTAACTCCTGTATTTTCCCCTACAGGAAATATATAAGATCCATTTGCAGCATAAATTTTTCTAACCTCACCTCCGCTTACGCTATTGTTACAAACGATCATCCCATTGGCTGCTCCTAATATTCCTGCTACTGCCGGTGAGGTTGAGGCCAGAATTAAATTTTGATTATTCAACAACAATTGACCGTTTAAAGTAAGTAGGTTATTTATTGTTAGATCATTATTAACTAAGCTTACTGAAGGAGTGTTGGTGTTATTAATGGTAAAATTGAATAGGGGAATAGGGATGTTTACTTTAAAAGTTTGATTAGCGGGTGTAGCGGCATTACCTATTTGAAAAGTTCCACCGGTAATATTTTTTACGCCTGCGCCAGAGGTAATTAATATATCGCCTGCAGTACCCGCATTTGCATTTTGAAGAAAAATGGTTCCCCCGCTAATAGTATTGATATGAGCCGTGGCTGTAGCTTCAAATGAAGCATTGCTACCATTACTCAAACCTACCGTACACACATTTACTGTTCCACCCGACATCTTAATTGTTCCCCGGTTATTGATAAATAACCTGCCCGCAACATTTATTATTCCCCCCTGTATATCAAGGAATGCAAACAGTGTTCCGCCGCCATCGTTTATCTCTAAAGAATTTCCTGAATTAGTACCAAAATTGGCAATTCCACTTGTTATACGAATTAAACCCTTATCTATAGTTGAAAAACTACCACTATTTAATGTTGCTCCATTCACCCATATTCCGCCTGTTTCAGGAATTGTTGGCGCTGCATTAAACTTAAAAATGCCACTTGTCATTTTAAATAACCCACTGGTGATGGTTATGTTTCCCGTGTTTGAAATTGCACCTGCACCATTTGCTTCAATTACAGAAGTAACATCAGCGCCCTTATTGACAATGATGTTATTGAAAGCAGAAGGGGAACTTCCGCTGATTGTATTATTCGTAGTTCCTTTAAAGGTTACTGAACCAGCGCCTGCATTAAAAATTCCATTATTTGTCCAATCCCCATTTACATCCAGGTTAAAACCAGCGTTGAAGTTCAGCGCTCCCGTACCATTAATCGTTATGCTTAAGCATGCCGCAGTATTCACATCAACTGTAACGGTGGCGCCACCTGCAATGGTTACATCATCACCTGCCCCCGGAACAGTTCCACCCACCCAGGTAGTAGAAACACTCCAAACGCCACCCGTGCCAGTGGATGTAATTGAAGCTAAAGGAGTTTTGGAAACTGAGGAGTTTTCGTTAACTGCATCAGCCGGTGACGAAAAATTATTGGTTGTAGTAGTTGATGGCCCCTGCAAACTGGTTCCAGCGGAGGTACTGTTAATTATTTTACTAAACCCTTCATAAGTAATCCCTGCAGGCGCTGAACGGGATGATTTAGTAATAGTTGCTGTTAGTTGGCTTGCCGTTGCTTCCCGGAAATAAACCTGATCCCAGGAGGAATTTACCGAATTTGATATTGCGTAATCAACCTGCGCATTTATAGTAGAATTTATTCCAACAATAGAGCAGCCTGTCAGGAGCAGAACATGAAAGTTCCTGCTAAATAATGATTTCCTTAAAGAATAAATCAATCCGCAGTTTGAAAATAAAAATAATCGTAAACTTGTTATCATATCCTTAAGTTTAGAATTAATAATACCGGTACACAATAAATAAATATTTAAATAAGGGTATGCATCAAATTGTGTAAGGCTAACGCCTGGGTATTATACACCAGGGATTTTAAATAAGTATCATTGGAGGCTTTAAAGATGGACTGCTATTAGCAAGTAGGGTTGCCTAAACAGAAGGATTTTTTAGGATTGGAACCTGGTTTGATTAATGGATATTCTGAAAGGATCTGAGGATTAGATAAGTACATTTACTAATGGGTAAAGAAAAAGCAATTAAGCGTAACTCCCAAAAGAAAAATGATTAAATTTTAACAATGGTAAGTTACCGGCAAATAATCAATAATAAAATCTCCAAAAGATTAATGCCAGGCAACAAAAAACAATGAGCTATAGTTAATCTTACCTTTTCACAAAATACTATACTGCACAACGGGTAAATTAGTAAATTTTATTTTTTTTGATAACCAAATAAAATAGGTTACCCCCATCCCCCCCGATGAACCGGGACAGGCTTTCCCGAAAAATCGGGATGTTCCAAAAGGGGATAAAAATTGTTAATTTAAAACGTAATTAAAGATCCCCAATGGTATGCGGTAAAAGTGAGTGACACAACGATGACGACCATTGCTTAAAAGCCTGGACAAAAAAATTTATTCACGTTTTTATCCTATGCGAAGTATAATTGAGAAAAACCATTCCGGTTTCTTTAATTACACCCTATAGGTTTAAAACATGCCTGGTGCAAAAAAAAGCTGCCCCATTATTGGGACAGCTATAAATTCAGGTTGTTCTAAATCATTATTTTACGATTATTTTAACCATTGTTATCTTCTTATCCGGCGCCGTTACTTCCAACTGGTAAATCCCGGTAAGCAGTTTGTTATCTGGTTGAATTTTTTCTGTTGATGTTCCGGGTGCATGGCTGATCCGGTCGGTAAATACTGACTGGCCAAGGTTATTCAATAACCGTACATTATAAACGCCCTGTAGCATATTATTCATCTGCAGGTGAATGATGTTTTCGGTTACCGGGTTAGGGAACACATACATGGCTGGTGTACTTTTATTGATTTTTATTTTAACCACATTGCTATACCCTATTACATTGTTTTTGCTGATATTGCGTATCCTGTAGTAGTAATATCCTGGTAAAGGCGAAACATCCAACCAACCATAAGAAACAGCGCCGCCGCTATTTCCGGAAGAT
>JANOTW010000198.1:0-1739 GCA_031416575.1 Ferruginibacter sp. | reverse complement strand
TTGGTATTCAGTACAAGAGTGCGACGCAACGATGATGCCATGAAATGCCTCTGCCCGGACAACAGAAAAAAGTATGCTTGTATAGAAGTGCGGCTCCAATGCAGCATAATCCTGGTACATCAGCCCGGTAAAAAGAAAATAATTGCAGAATCCTGATTATTTCGTGAAAACATTTATCATTGACCGAAATAAAATATCACTATTTTATACCTTGTGCCGTATAACCGGCAATTGATTTTTATTGAAATAACATTGGGTAAAAGCCGATTATATTTAGACCTGTTATGCGGATTGATATTTTTTATTACGAAAACGATCCCGGTTTTTATTCAATTTAAAAAACTTATTCCGAAATTAAACAAGGCTGTCCTGCTAATTTTAACTTTGAAACAGTAAAGCAATTATGTATCAGCAACATTCAACAACAGCGCTTCAGCAAAAAACCGCCGAATGGTTATCATCCGCCAACACAGGCAAGTTAGCGGAAATAGTAACTGGCGATATGGAAAATCTAAGGGATGTCCTCCGGTTTCACGAATACCGGTATTACGTACAAAACGACCCGCTCATCAGTGATTACGAGTATGACACCTTATATAAATTATTGCAGGAATTTGAAAAGGAACACCCGTCATTAATTACGCCCGGTTCACCCACACAAAGGGTTGGGGTAGGTTTGATAAATGATTTTTCCAAAGTAGAACACCTGGTACCGATGCTATCCCTGGAAAACTCTTACAATGCGGCGGACATGCTGGATTGGGATAGAAAGGCAAGGGAGTTATCAGGCCTGGCTGAAATTGAATATTGCGTAGAACCCAAATTTGATGGGGCAAGTATTTCCTTGATTTATGATAATGACCTGCTGGTCCGTTCCGCTACCCGGGGCGATGGCGTAGTGGGTGATGAAATTACCCTTAACACGAAGCAAATAAAATCCGTTCCGCTTTTCGCGAAATTTAGTGGTTATGGAATTGATCAGATAGAAATAAGGGGAGAAGTACTGATCAATAAAAATAATTTTAAATCGTACAACGATAAGTTGATGGAAGAAGGCATTCCCCCATTCGCTAATCCAAGAAACTCGGCTGCAGGCTCTTTACGCATAAAAGACACAGCGGAAGTTAGCCGAAGAAACCTGGAAGTTTTTTTGTACCATGTAAGTTATGCTACCAATGCTTACCACCAGCCCTTAATTACCGGCCAGCAAAAGGAGCAAAGCCAGGCGCCGGCTTTGGTAAAAACAACAAACAATCAACAACCGCTAACGCATGCGGGTATGCTGGAAATGCTTTGGAACCTGGGTTTTAGAAGCCCCCAAAAAGAAATGAAAGTAGTGAAGGGAATAGGCGGGGTAATTAAATATGTGGAGGAGTTTGAAGTAAAAAGGGATGGCCTTCCTTATGAAATAGATGGTATGGTGATAAAAGTGAATGACCTTGGCCTTCAGGAAAAGCTGGGAATGACGTCTCATCATCCGCGTTGGGCAATCGCCTTTAAATTTAAAGCAAGGCAGGGAACCAGTAAATTACTTTCCGTGGAATTTCAGGTGGGTAGAACGGGTGCGGTAACCCCGGTTGCCAAAATAGCGCCGGTACTGGTGGGGGGCGTTACAGTAACAAGTATTTCCATTCATAATGAAGAGTACATCAAAGAAAAAAACCTGATGCTGGGAGATACTATTTTAATAGAACGCAGTGGTGATGTAATACCGCAGATAGTAAAATCGTTTGCTGAAT
>JANOTW010000197.1:0-1779 GCA_031416575.1 Ferruginibacter sp. | reverse complement strand
GACAAATATATTCTGAGCTTCCCTATTTCTGCTTACTTATTACAGGTGAAATAAATAGTGCAGGAAGTGATCTATTTGAATATTTTTTGAGAACTTCTTTTTTATACAATCCATTTGATTCCACTACCACATCTTTTACATCAGAATATTTAGATACATAAGGTTGTGTAAATAATGGATCTTCATTTTTTTTTGATTGTCTGCTATATTTAGATTTAGAGACCATATTTTTTTTAAAGTGATTGGTTGTTTCATTATTTTTTACAAAAATTGCTTTCTTAATTTGTTTGGATAGCGCAGTACTTTTTAATTTCTGTTCGCTAATTGATGTGTCATTATCTGAAATATCCGGATACAGATTCCTTAATTCAAATCCTTCTATTTTCTCGATTTTAACTTCAATCCCCAATACCTTCTCAATATCAACCAACAAGTTACTTTCTTCTTGACTTACTAAAGAAATGGCAAATCCTTTAGTTCCAGCACGGCCTGTCCGCCCAATCCGATGCACATAGTCCTCAGGATTATTGGGTAATTCAAAATTAACTACATGTGTCAATTCTTCAATATCAAGTCCTCGTGCAGCAACATCAGTTGCAACAAGCACCGGGACCAAGTTTTGTTTAAAATCAGTTAAAGCTTGAGTACGCTGCAGCTGATTTCTGTCTCCATGTATTGCTGCACTGGATATACCGCATTGATTCAATCGTTTTGCCAATCGATCCGCACCTTGTTTAGTTCTCGTAAAAACTAATACTTGTTGTAATTTTTTTTGTTTAATCAAAGAAATTAATAATTCCTGCTTTCTTGTGATGTCAACTGGATGAACAACATGTGTTATTAATTCACTCACTGAATTTTGTTTCGCAACTTCTATCAATACTGGTTTTTTTAATATTTTACTTGCAAGTTTCTTGATTTCCTCTGAGAAAGTAGCTGAAAACATTAGATTCTGGCGTTGCTCAGGCAGTAGTTGAATAATCTGTTTTATATCAGGCATGAATCCCATATCCAACATTCTATCTGCTTCATCTAGAATGAATATTTCAACTTTAGATAATCCCAAAGTCTTTTGTTGAAGATGATCCAACAAACGGCCTGGAGTTGCTACTAAAATTTCTATTCCAGAACGTACGGCATTGACCTGTGCATCGATACTAACTCCACCATAAATTACAGTTGATCTAAGTGCCAAATACTTTCCATAAGTTTTAACACTTTCATGCACTTGTACAGCAAGCTCTCTAGTCGGAACTAAAATTAAAGCACGGATCGGATGTTTTGCCGGCGACATACTAGTATTTGCATAAATCTCGAGTCTTCGCAGCATTGGAAGGGTAAAACTTGCTGTTTTACCTGTACCTGTCTGAGCGCCGCCCATTACATCGTTGCCACCTAGGATTACTGGAATAGCTTGTTCTTGGATTGGGGTTGGTTTTGTATATCCCTGATCAGAAATAGCGCGCAATAAATCGGTCGATAAACCGAGTTGCTCAAATAACATTTTTTACTGCTCCTTAATTACCTTCTTCGCTTGGTTGTTATTTTCATAATTGAAGTTATTAAAAGAGAATCATGTGAAGTAGAGTTTATTCGCAATTCCAATAAACAAAAGAACCCGCACAAGGTCTCTTGTACGGGTTCATGATAATCACTCGATCAATTTTATTCAGGAGAGTCCTTAGAATTGCAATTAGAGTCAGGACAATTAATCCTCGTCATCCTCATCATCACTCTGAGCTTCAGCTTCTACTTCACTTTCGCCCGCTGCATCCTCAT